>CAZSWW010000093.1:0-5677 GCA_964611265.1 uncultured Sulfurimonas sp.
TATTTCCATATTGTCCAGGCATTTTCTTACCCTTCATAACACGACCTGGCCATTCAGCATTACCGATAGAACCTGTTCTACGACCAAATCTATGACCGTGAGATGCAGGACCACCACCGAAATTCCATCTTTTCATAGCACCAGAAAAACCACGACCTTTAGTGTTGAAAGTTGATTTTACTACTTTAGCTTCTGCTAAAGGTGTGAAATCAATATCACCAGCTTCAGTATTTGCTACTTCAAGAGTAACAAAACGGTTAAACTCAGCAGGAAGAGAGTATTTCTTCTGTTGACCTTCAATTGTTTTATTCATTTTTTTACCACTGTTATAAGCAACGATAGCAACACCATCATTAACTTCACATACTTTAGCATCTAAAACTCTTAAAAGAGTAACAGGTTTACTAGGTACGCTAATAGTACGGCTCATACCGATTTTTTCAACAATATATTCCACGATGACTCCTATTTGTCCATAGAGCGAACTTCAACGTCCACTTCTGGTGCAAGATCAAGCTTCATTAATGAATCAACAGTTTCTGGCGTAGCAGAAACGATATCAATCATTCTAGCGTGCATACGAATTTCAAATTGCTCACGAGCTTTCTTGTTAACGTGAACTGATTTTAAAACAGTATATTTACGAATCTTTGTTGGTAAAGGTATTGGACCACGGATTACCGCACCAGTACGCTTAACAGCCTCAACGATTGATGCTACAGATCTATCAAGTACACGATGATCATAAGCTTTCAATTTTAAACGAATTTTTTCCATATTTTTCCTTCTAAAGAACTCGTTAGGTCAAGCCTAACTATTTAAGGGGAGTGGAATTATACTCTAACTAGTGAAAAAAATCAATATTTATATGATTTTATTTCCTTTTAAAAAGGAAACTATATAATAGCAATATGATAAATTTACTAGAAGAACTTTACAAAGCAGATATTGGTAATGAAAAATACCATCAAAGAAAAATATTTATAGATGAAAAAAGCTATCAGATTACAGGCATCAGTCAAAGTGGTAAAACTAAACTTGTTAAGAATTATCTAATTGGACTTAAAAAAAATAGCTATTTATATATAGATTGTAACGATATTAGACTAGATATAGATAATCTAAATCTAATTTTACAAAAATTTTGTACTACAAATAAAATCAATACTCTTGTACTAGATAATTATAATCAAAATATAGATATTATAAATGTAACTCAACTTATACTAACTTCAGAAATAAACAATAATTTAGATTTTTTGCAACATATTCAACTTTTACCTTTGGATTATGAAGAATTTTTAGCTTATGAACATAAGTATGATTCATCTGCACTAAACCATTTTTTTAAGCTAGGTGGATTTCCAGCCATGCATAAAGTAGCGAACAATGAGAGAGTAATATATATGCAAAAAACACTTCAATGTGTTCTAAATGATATTGAATTTCATATACTAAAATTTTGTGCTAAAGTTATCGCTCAGAAAATTTCACCATTTGCCATTTATGAAAGATTAAAAAGTGTTAGAAAAATATCAAAAGATAAAGTATATAAATCATATAAAGATTTGATAGACAAAAACTATATACACCTTTTAGAAAAAACTGACCATCCAAAAGCTATAAAAAAAATATATCTATGTGATATATCTATAAAAACAGCATTAACTATAGATAAGCATTTTGGAAGACTTTTTGAAAATATGGTTTTTTTAGAACTCTTTAAAAAAAATCAACAATGTTTTTATGATGATAAAGTAGATTTTTACCTACCACAAAAAAATGAGATAATTTTATGTAAACCATTTGCAGATGAAAGAACTTTATTTAAAAAACTCGAAGAGATAGAAGAGTTTATATTTACACATACTATTAAAAAAATAACTGCTATAACTATGAATAAAGAGTCAACTATATCACACCCTTTTTCTAAAGTTGAGATGATTCCATTTGATATATGGGCATTGGTGGATTAGATTTATAAAATATGGCTTAAAATAATAAATTATTATATTAAACTAACAAACAAGTATAATAATTTTCAATACAATATAGAAAAACAACTAAGGATAAATTATGATGCTACATCCAGCAACAGTACATTTTGCTATGGTTCTCCCAGTAGTTGCCTCTGCATTTGGCATAGCTTACTTGATAAGTAAAAAAGAGATGATGTCTAAAATATCTGCAAGAACAACTTTAGTTTCTGCTATCGCTATGATAGGTGTTTGGTATACTGGAAATCAAGCAGGACCAGAAATATTTGATTATCTAAGTAAAGCAGGACAACATGAACTGCTAGAACATAAAGAACTTGGTTTATATCTAGCTATTGCTATGACCATAGTGGCAATTTTACAGATAGTGGGTTGTAAACTTAAAAAATCTGTTCTTGAAAGTATAGCTATTGTTTTACTTATAGGTGTTATGTTTACAACATTTTTGCAAGGTAAGCACGGTGGTGAGTTAGTTTACAATCATGGTATGCCTTTTAAAGCTTATGGTATGCAAGAATCTTTAACTGATGCGATTAGTAATGCAGAAGATAGTGAAGAGTGTGATGATAAAGTTGAAGCTTATGAAGATGCTATAGATGAGATATCTACACTATCAGATGAAGTAGATGCCATATATGGAAATACACCAAAAGAAAAAGCAGACGATGACGAATAACACTACACTATGTGGCATCGATGAAGCTGGTCGTGGTTGTATAGCAGGTGATTTAGTTATAGCTGGATGTATTTTACACTCAACTATAGATGGATTAAATGATTCTAAAAAACTTACAGAAAAAAAACGAGAGATGCTATATGAAGAGATTGTAAAAAACTCAACTTATCATATAGTTAAATTTTCATCTCAACAAGTAGATGAAGATGGTCTTTCTTCTTGCATTTCAAAAGGTTTAAAAGAGATTATACAAACTATAAAATCAGATAGATACCTTTTTGATGGTAACTCATCATTTGGTATTGAAGATTTACCAACTATGGTAAAAGCTGATGCCAAGATTTTAGAAGTTGGAGCAGCTTCTATACTTGCAAAAGTTACACATGATAGAAATATTTTAAAAGATGCAAAAAAATACCCTTAATATGAGTTTGAAAAACATAAAGGATATGGAACAAAAAAACATATAGAAGCTATTAAAAAATATGGCTACTGCCATATCCATAGAAGAAGCTATAAGATTAAAGCTCTTGAAACCTGAGTTCGACAATAAAAACACCCAAATATAGGGCAACTAAACGGCAATCTTTTAAAAATTATCCTCTCAACTTAGCTACGGCTAGGTTTTTTAGTATATTTTATAAAATCTCACCATTTATTTACCCTATCTTTGGGTATTCTATTGTCGAACTCAGGTTTGAAACTACATTGTTTTAAAAGTATCTAGTTTAGAGCTTAGGTTATTTGTCATAGAACTTAAATGCTCTGCAGCAGATGCTATCTCTTCTACACTTCTTGCATTTATTGATGAAATTTTATTTATTTCATCAACTTTTATCACTATATTTTCTATACTTTTTCCAGTATCTTCAAAATCTTTTACTGTACTATCACTAGCAGTTACTGCCCTATTTACTATCTCTACAGTTGAGTTGATTTTTTGTTCAACATCTTCTGCAATATTTGCTAACTCTTCTATATCTTTTGAGTTATTTACCATCTGCATTGAGGTATCATTTACTGATTGAACTACTATATTTATAGTTGCATTTATATCTGCTAATGTTTTTTGTGTTCTTTCAGCTAATTTTCTAACCTCATCTGCCACTACTGCAAATCCACGACCATGTTCACCTGCCCTTGCTGCTTCTATGGCTGCATTTAATGCTAGTAGATTTGTTTGGTCTGCTATATCACCAATGATTACTAAAACATTTTTAATCTCATCTGTATCTTTTGAAAGATTTTGCATATTTTGAGAAAGTTCTAATTCTAAAGTGGCATTTTCCTGAACCTTAGCTGTTAAAGCGATAATATCGTTTTTAGCAGTTTCTAAATTATTATTTGCTTTTGTAATATCATCTTTAGATTCTTGTGCATCACTTATTGACTCTATTATTTCAGATTGTGATAATTTAGCTTGAGATGTTGCTTCGTCAACAATAACAACAGAGTTATCAACATTACTACCAACACCTATAGCTGTTACTGAAAGTTCAGCAGATATAGATGAGTTTTCATGTGACATATTTTTAGCTTCGGCAACCAGTGTCTTAAAAGAAGCTATCATACCATTTAGCTGAGAAGTTATCTGACCTAGTTCATCTTTTGAATTTATATCACAAACAAGAGTTAAATCGTTTGTTTTATATACTTTATCCATATATAAACGAAGTGTATTAACACTGTTTGATATACTTAAAGTAACAACTCTTCCTAAAAACAATACAGCTAAAACTAAAATTGTATTTAAAACCAACATCGTATGAAATGAGTTAGTAAGATTCTCTTCTTTTGTTTGAATAATATATATAAGATTATTTGATAGTTCATCTTCAACAGATTTAACAAGATTTATCTTAGTCGTAAAAGTTTTAAAACAAGAAGATGCTTGTGTTTCTAACTCATCTTTAGATGTTGCTTTTAATAACCCTGCTATAAGAACATTTACTTTACTAAAAGATGCATCATTTTTAATTTCATTGTATTTATCTAGTGTAGATTTAGATGCACTTGTTATAAAACCCTCCATAAAAGCATTTTCTTGTGCTAATAATGACGATAATTTTATCTTTAAATTGTTACTTATATTTTTAGAGGCATAAGCTGTTGAACTTACTGCTCTTTCTATACCCATCTTCTCTTTTGCACGAAGATAGTTTATATATGAATTTATAGATTTTACTACATCTACATCAGATGAATCTTTAGCTATAGATGCTATAGAGTCTAATAATTTTTTATTTAGATTTGTATAAAACTTTATCGCTTTAGATTTTTCTATAGATAAAGAATCTACATTGTTCCTTATGGTTGAGAGTTCTTGAATCTGAAGTATAGCACTATTTAAATCACTTATAAAATCTAAATTTTCATCTTCTAACAATGATATATTTTTCTTTAAAATCAATAGTTTATCATCAAACTCTTTTCTTTGATTTGGTAAGGTTTTAGAGAAGTTTTTTCCATCTGAACCTAAAAATCCAGCTGTCATCCCCCTCTCTTTTTGACTTTCATGAACAAGTGCAGATACACTTACTGCAACATCAACTTCCAACTTTACCACTTTAGATTCATCGATAGCAAACTTCTTTTCAAGTGCTATGTTTGATATTTGGTATATCAAAGATATAGTTGGCAACAAAAACAAGATAAATATTTTAGCTCGTATACTCAAATCATAAAAAAACTGCATAAAATAGCCTTTAAAATTAAATTCAATTGAATTATACTTTTAAATAACTTTTAAATCATTTAAAATTATAAGTTTATTTTATAAAGTAATATTATCTTATTTATTATATTTACTTATCTATTTAATTTTACAATCTCAATATCTGTTAATAAAGCTATTATTTTGAAGCGTTATAAGCTAATTTAGCAAAGTTCTCAAGACTCTTTTGTAGTTCTTCTTTTTTATCTATAGCAGATTTTAATTCAGTTAAAAAATAGTTTTGTGTAGCTTCATCTGCTATACTAAAAGCATATAAAACCCACTCTATAT
>CAZSWW010000094.1:0-5640 GCA_964611265.1 uncultured Sulfurimonas sp.
ACAGTTTTTAAAGATGATTTTTTAGGTTTTGATTTATACTTAGTAAACTCATATCCACCTAAAACTACACCCTCTATAACAGCTTGAATATTTTTAGTATCTACACTAAAAGATGCAGATTTATTGTTAGATGATTTTATACTTTTTATAGCTACACTCGTTGCACTTCTGATGTTATCGTTAGAAGCATCATCAACACCACAAACTAAAATCTCTTTTTTATGTAAAAAACAAGTAGTGTCTTGAGAGGCACTAAAACCAGCTTTTTTTAGAGTCTTTTTGTATCTATAATCTTTTAAACTCTCTTTTGTTAAAAACTCTACTGTTAAGTCACTTTTTATATCGTTAATTAATTTTATTTTCATTTTTTTCCTTAATTTTTTTAATGATTATATCTAAAACTATAAATATAAGTGCATAATTTATTATATTATAACTTATTTTTGATATTCTATAATTTAAACTAAAATTATTTAAGTAAGAGGGTAGAATGATAAAAAAGAATTTAGTAAAAGAAGTATTAAAAAATATTACAGAAGCTTTGAAACCTCATATACCAAGAGCCTCGAGAGAAGCTCAACTCTTGTTGATGACCCATCTTCAAAAAGATGAACTTTGGTTAATTACAAATCAAAATTCAGAAGTTTCAAATATAGATAAACTATATCAGTGGGTAGAAAGAAGGGTGAAAAATGAACCATTTGAATATATAACAAATAAAGTTAGTTTTTATTCTGAAGAATTTTATATAGCTAAAGGTGCTTTGATACCTCGTCCAGAAACAGAACTACTTATAGATGAAGTTATGAAAAATATTTTAGATACAAAAGCTACTATGACCATAGTAGAAGTTGGAGTAGGTAGTGGCATCATATCTATAATACTTGCCAAAAAATTACCAAATGCAAAGATAATAGCAGTAGATATATCTCAAGAGGCTATAGAAATAGCTAAGATAAATATAAAAAAGTTTAATCTTCAAGATAGAATTGAACTACGACTTGGTTCACTTTTAGAACCTATTAGTGAAGATATTGATTACTTAGTTTCAAATCCACCATATATAGAAAACAATGTAGAATTAGAATCAAATTTAGACTATGAACCTCAAAATGCTTTGTTTGGGGGTAAAGTTGGTGATGAAATTATAAAACAACTTCTTGATGAAGTCTTAAAGCGAAAAATTAACTTTTTTTCTTGCGAGATGGGTTATGACCAATTGGATAAAATAACAACCTATTTAAAAGATAGTAATTGTAAAGGGTTAAAATTCTATAAAGATTACAGTGATTTTGATAGAGGTTTTACAGTAGTGCTATAAAAGGATTTAATAGTTGAATAAAAGAATATATATAGACTTTAGTTACTTAGTAATGTTATCTGCAACATTTGGTGGGGTTATGGTTTTAGGTGCTATTGTAGCTCCTGTAGTGTTTAATACGGATAAAATAACTATAGACTTACTGATAAATCATTATAATGCTGGAATTATAATGGGTGAAATTTTTCATAGATTTAGTTATTGGGTATATTTTGTAGCTTTATCGGTTGTTATATATGAATCTGCATGGTACAAAATGGGTCAAAGGGATGCTATAGCTTTTGGTGCTTCTTTTGCTGTTGTATTTACATCGCTTATGTTTAGTGCTGTTTATAGTCCTAAAATTTTAGCTATGCAAGAGTTAGGGATGGAAGCTACAAAAAGTGATACATTCAACAATATTCATATAGCTAGTGAGATAGATTTTAAAATATTGGCTGTTGCTTTGATTGTTTTATTTGTAAGAAGATTGATGCTACTTCGTTTGAAGTAGTATCAATTTTAGACTGTTAGTCTTTTGCATGTCTCATATATGCAGGTGTATCTAAATAATCACTGTCCATCTCTCCACCAACTACTAGGCGAGGGTTTATCTTAGTTCTTACTGGTTCAGGGTTTTCATTTATATAGTTTTCATTATTTTTACCAGTGTTTAGGTTCTTTTCAAAACCAGTTGCAACGATAGTTATTTTTACATATTCAGGGTTTAAAGTGTCATCAGTAGATGTTCCAAAGATGATATCAGCTTCATCATCTGCACTTTCATTTACAACATTCATAGCTTCATAAATTTCCATAGTTGGAAAATCTGGATGCATATTGAAGTGAACAAGTACACCCATAGCACCATTGATAGACATATTGTCAAGTAATGGAGATTCTATAGCTGCTTTTATAGCTTCATAAGCTGCATTATCACCTTCATATTCACCAACACCCATAAGAGCCATACCTTTATGATCCATAACAGTTTTTAAATCGGCAAAGTCAAGGTTAATGTCGTTATCTCCAGAAGATAATATTACACCAGATGTACCACTTACTGCTTGTGCTAAAACAGCATCTACTATTTTAAAACTATCTTTTAAACCTAGTTTTCTATCTATTATAGAAAGTAGTTTGTCATTTGGTATAACCACGATAGAGTCACTAGCTTTTTTAAGTTCAGCTAGACCCTCTTCAGCAAGTTTAAGTCTTTTTTTACCTTCAAACATAAAAGGTTTTGTAACAACTGAGATAGTTAATGCACCAATTTCTTTAGCTATTTGTGCAACAACAGGAGCAGCACCAGTCCCAGTTCCACCACCAAGACCAGCAGAGATAAACACTATATCAGCACCATCTAAAGCACTTTTAATATCATCATAATTTTCTAATGCAGAGTCTTTTCCAACAGATGGTTTCATACCAGCTCCAAGACCCTTTGTCAGCTTACTTCCGATTTGTATTTTAGAAGCATTAACAGCTTCATTTAGAACCTGAGCATCAGTATTTAGCATAACCATCTCTATACCATTAACACCTTCGTTAATCATATGTCCGATCATATTACCACCACCACCACCAACACCGACAGCTATTATTCTTGCACCATTTATATTGTTTGATTCTTCTACTGTAAACGCTTCCATTAACTTGCTCCTTAAAATAACTGGGTTGCCCAATTTTTAAATTTGTTTAATACACTATTTTCGTTGTTACTTATCTCTTTTTTAGATTCTATAGAAACCATTTTTGGCTCTAATGATACCATATTTTCTTGCATTTCATCATGTGGTGTAGCCATTGGTATATTTTCTGATTTATTCAAAAAATCTACACTAATCTCTTGAGCAGATATCTCATTAATATGGCGAACTCTTTTATTTACATCTATTTCATAAGGTGTAAATGAAGAGTGAGTATACATAATCAATCCAATAGTTGTAGAGTATTCTGGACCACGAAGATTTTCAAATAGTCCATCAATCTCTTTTGGTTTTGCTAATCTAACAGGTATAGAACCAAATGTAGCTACTGCTAACTCTCGGATACCTTCCATTTTTGAAAAACCACCAGTTAAAACTATACCAGCACCAAGTTGATCTTTTAATCCACTATTTTCTATAAATTGAGCTAAAATCATAAGTGTTTCTTCAACTCTAGCAAAAATTACATTTTGTACAATTTCTAAAGAAACTTCATGGGTATTTTTTTCATCACCTATTATAGGAATTTCTATCAAATCATTACTCGGTGTTAAAAGTGAACCATGATTTAATTTTATAGAATCAGCTACATTTAAAGGAGTATGAAGAGCCATAGATAAATCACTTGTTATATGATTTGAACCTACACCTAAAAATTCATTATATTTTATAGAATTACCTGAGTGTATAGTTATATTTGAACTACTACCACCCATATCGATTACTGCTACACCTAACTCTTTTTCATCTTCATTTAGAGTAGCTATAGAAGCTGCATATCCATTAAGAACGATATTTTCAACTTCTATACCAGCACCTCTAACAGCTTTTCTTAAGTTGTTTAGATTTGATTTTTGAGTTGTAATTATATGTGTTTCAACTTCAAGTCTTGAAGCATTCATACCTAGAGGGTCTTCTATGAAGTCTTGGTCATCAACTTTAAAGTTAAAAGGAAGAGCATGTAAAACTTCGTATTCATTGGGAATATTTGCATTATATAAAGAAGTTTGCATAACTTTTTCTATCTCTTTAAAAGTTATCTCTTTATTTGGAATATTTACTATACCATTTGAGTTCACACTTTTAGTATATGCACCACTTATAGAAACAACAGCTGTTTTTATATCACTATCTGAAACTCTTTTAGCATCAGATACTGCTGTTCTTATAGATTTAGCAGCCAAATCAATATTGGTTATGCTACCTTTTTTAAGACCTTGAGCTTTGTTTATTCCAGCTCCAATAATCGCTATAGAATCATCATCATTTACTTGTGCGATAATTGCACAAATCTTTGTAGAGCCAATATCTATAGCTAAAATAGTTTTACCCAACTTATAGTCCTTCAATAAAAATCTCAGTTTTATATTTTTGTTGAAGGTTTTTAATTAAACCATCATTAAATATAGCACTTTTTAATTTTGAAATATTATCATTAATATTATTCAAGTCTTTATCGCTAGAATCTAGCAACTTCTGTTCCAAAATATTGTATAAAACAATTTTTCCATCTTTTAATTCTACATATCCAGTTTTTTTCTTTGATGTAAATAGTTTTAGTAAAAACTCATTAGCATCATATACTGACATATTTTTTAGCTTTAAAGCATCTTTATTAGTTATGAAGTCTGTATTTGTACCAACAAAATTAGTAACTGATTCTTTAGCCAAAGTTATTAATTTTTCTTTAGTCATCTCTTTAACAAATAATGGTTTTATCTCATCTTTTGCTTCTTTAAAAGTTTTTACTTTAGATGGATTTATCTTTAGTAGTTTAAAAGTATAGTAAGAACCATCTATTAGCATAGGTTTTAAGTATGGAGATATAACAGACAATGATGTTATTTTTTCTAATACCTCTTCTGTAAAAGGATTTTCTACGCTTGATATTGTTATCGTCTCAACTTGTATATCTTTACCAAGTTTATCTTTTTTATATGCTATATAAGTTTTAAGAGCTGATTTTTTTGAAGATTTTGCATTTAATTCAGCAATAACATCTTTTTTAGCATCTTGTAATGAAAGGATTTTCCCATCACCATCTTTAAAATGTGTTTTATTTTCGTTGTAATAATCACTAATCTCTTCATCTTTGTATTGATGAGAAAGAGTTTTATTTTTTATATATGCTATATCATAAGTGATCTCTGTTTTAAAGTTTTGTTGTTTTTGTTCCCAAAATGCTTTTAGGTTTTCGTCATTTACATCAATTTTAATAGAAGATGAATCTAAAACTTTGTAGTTTATTTTATCTGCTATCCCCATAAGAGTTGTTATGATACTTAACTCATTGTCATTTGTTGTAGTTGGAAAAAGTTTTAGTATCTTTTTGATTAGAAGTTCTTTTCTTACATCATTTTCATACTCTTTCATTGTTAAGCGATTTCTTGATAAAGTTGTTTTATATATATCTTTGTTAAAAACACCATCTTTGAAAAAATATTCTTGTTGTTTTATCTCGGCTAAAAGTTCTTTATCATTTATTTCTAAATCATATTCTTTTGCAAGATTTAGTATAAGTGCTTGTTGAGTAAGTTGAGTAAGTGCTTGTTTTTTAAGACCAAATTGTTTTGCTTTTTCTTCATCAAAATTTCCTTGGAAAATTTGGGCATATTGAGAATAAAGTCTTGA
>CAZSWW010000095.1:0-5636 GCA_964611265.1 uncultured Sulfurimonas sp.
GAGTTTTATAAAGAATTTATTGATATTTACCATTCTTTTGTATATACTCTGCTAGTTTTTCTATAGTAGTTACATTTCTTCTAAATTCTTTTGAATCACCTAGTCTTACCTCATACTTTTTTAAGAGTCCCATTGAGATTTGAAGGGCATCAAGAGAATCTAGTTCTAAATCATTATTATCTGAAAACAGCATCTCATTATCGTCTATATCTTGTGGTTCTATATCTTCTTTTTCACACTCATCTATAATCATCTTTTTTATGTCGTATTTTAATTGTTCAAAGTCCACTATTTATCCTCTTTTGAAGTATTATCATTGAAAATCCTAAAAGTAGAGTGCCAAAAAGCATAAGCATAAATGATTCATTTAAAACTTCTAACACTCCTCCACCTTTTAAGAATATATCTAAAAAGCCATCTAATCCCCAAGACATTGGTGAGATATTTGCCAAAGTTTGCATACTTTGAGGCATAATAAATTTTGGAACCATAACCCCACCAATAGCACCTAGAAGTATGTTTGATATACCTCCTATGGTTGTAGCTTGTTCAGTAGAATTTGCACTTACTGCTATAAGTGAAGCTAGACCAATAGCTGAGATACTAAGTGAAAATGACAATAAAACAAGAGCAGAAATAGAACCATTTATCTCTAGTGCTGGTGTGTTAAATAGTGGTACTAAAAACATCCCAACAGCTACCATTACCCACATCTGTACTTGAGCTATTAAAAGGTATGGTATGGTTTTAGATAATGATATATAAAGTATAGATATATTCATGGAACTAAGTCTTGCTAATGTATTTTGTTTTCTTTCGTTTATATAGATAGTGGACATTGGGATGATGACAAAAAACATCCCAAATACTATCCAAGTTGGTACACTTTGTTGTGTAGCATTTGGTATATCTTTTTTATCATTATAACTGATATTAAATAATTTAGTATCTTCTAAACTAACTGCTTCAACAGAAGAAGCAGCTTCGTCAGAAAATTCAGCAAGTCGATTTTTTATAATCTTTAGCCGTTGATTTACTACCTCTTTTAAAAGTTTTGATTTGAAAAGTTCTATAGAATCACTTTTTAGGGAGTCTTTTATATCTAGTTCTATTTTATGTTGGTTTGAGGCATCTAGGCCATAACCTTTAGGTATATTTATAATTACTTGAGCAACTGCATCATCTACTATATGAAAACTTTTATTATTTGTTATGTCGCTTAACAACTCTTTACTTATCTTAGAGTTATCGGTATCTACTATGGCTATATCATAGCTTACACTAGCTGTAGAAAACATATCTTTCATAGCTACAGACATTATAAGTATAAATATCGCTGGCATCACAAAAAGTGCTAAAAGTGCTTGTTTATCTCGCATGATTAGGAGAAACTCTTTTTTTATCATAGCTTTAAACATCTGTCATATCCAAGAAGTGGCTTTCTAAGTTTGTTGTTAAGTTTTTTATAGAGTTTTGCTCAACTAATTTACCAGCAGATATGATTGCCACTTCATCGCAAATTTTCTCTATCTCATTCATATAGTGGCTTGTGTAGATAACACTAATCCCTAAATCTTTATATGATTTTATGGAGTCAAGTATCTCATTTCTACTTTTTGGGTCTATACCTACTGTTGGTTCATCAAAGTAGATGATTTGAGGGTTATTTAAAAGTCCTATAGCTATGTTTAGTCTTCTTTTTTGTCCACCTGAAAGGGTTGATGCTTCTTGGTGTAATAAGTTAGATAGGTTATTTATAGTTATAGCTTTATTGTAGTTCTCTTTAGTAGCATCTTGAACTTTTGCAAAAAAATCTAAGTTTTCTTTAACTGTTAGTTTTTCATAAAATGCTAAGTTTTGAGGGATTATGGAGCTTATAGTTTTTATCTGTTTTATATCTTGTTGTATATCTAGTCCAAAAACTTTTATGCTACCACTATCTATGTTGGTTAAGCCATTTAGTACAGATAAAAGGGTACTTTTACCAGCACCATTTACACCTAAAAGTCCAAAGATAGAACCTTTTTTTATCTCTAAAGTTAAGTTATCTAGTGCATTCTTATCACCATAACTTTTAGTAACATTTGAGATTTTAATCATCTAAGCTTTAAACTCTAGCATCTTTTTATACACTTTTGCTTCACTTTTACTTATAAGCATCAGTTTTTCAGATATGGCTTGAAAATCTATCTCTTTTTTAGACTTAACAGCTTTTGCTATCATAAGAGCAAATTCTCTATACTCATCACCAACTTTTAGCATCATGTTTGAAGCTTCTTGTAGTGTAGAATCATTGTTAAAAAGTTCACTTGCTTCTTGTAAAAAAGATGCATACATAAACCTAAAACCCGCTCCACCTGTTCCTATTTCCTCTTGCATCCTTATGATATTTCCTAAAAATAGTTTAGCATACTTTTTTTCTTTTTTTTCTAGTTTTAAAATAGCTTTTGCAAGATTTTCAATACCTTTTAACCCAGCTATAGGGACAAATCTTCTAAGCATAGTTTTTGCTAAAGTTTTTATATTTTTAGTTATTATTGGTTTTAGGTTTATATTTTTAGGTATATCTAGTGGGTAGTAGAGTAACCCTTTTGGAGCCATAACACCTTTTGCAAATCTTGCTTTTGTAAGTGATTCTTTAGAACATTTTACACTTTTGTCAAAAACTGGGTCACTTATAAGGTAGTTGTCTCCATCTTTAGCATATACTAAAAGGTTGTGTGCATTAAAATGAAATCTCATCTCAGGTGGAAAATACTCAAGCCAGTAAACAGAACTCTGACCACCAACTATTTTACCTTCAGCTAAAAGTTCATCAAGCCTATCTTGCCCTTTTTTTACAGATGAAAAAGTCTCTAACTTCATTTTTACTTTTAAGTTTTTTTGTATATTTTTGATTATGGATTTGGGGATGCTTCTATATGCAACAAGTGGCATTCCACCAATCTTTACAAAAGGTATATATGCAAAGTTTAGTGCATTTGTAAGTCCAAAAACCATAGGTTCACTTAGATTTAACCCATGGTGTCTTAACATCGAAGAGATTACACCACTTTCACAATGTGCATGATGAGAATGTTCAAAGTTATTCATCTTCAACCTTTGGTAAAATTTTTAATTCATCCGTTGTCTTACCAAGTGCATCGGCATATATTAAAAGTCTTTTTTGATTTATTTTTTTAAAAACATCTGGTTTAAAATCTCTTTTTATAGTCCATTGAAAAAAACCTGTTGATTGGGCTAAGACTACTAAATCCATCCGTACATCATACATATGGTAATAAAGTGGGGACATTTTCCCATCTTTTACCAATTTATAAGCCTCTTTGCTAGACTCTTTTAAGTCATCTATGGCTAGTCTTGTAACAGTCTCTTCCACATTCCAACCACTTGATGCTATGTTTTTTATTTTACCATTTTCATCAGATGCATATACTGCTTTTTTTATCTCTGAGTGTGTTGAACTATCATCTTGTGGAACACTGTTTATATCCATCTATACAACCTCTAAAAGCATATAAGCAGATGAAAACCGTCCACTCTCAGGTATGTAACATAAAAGTTTTTCACCCCTTTGTAGTTTGCCAGAGTTAAATAACTCTTCTAGTATGATATATATAGAAGCTGAACCTGTATTCCCTTTAGTTGTAAGGTTTGTAAACCATTTTTCTTGAGGTATGTCACATCCTACCTCTTTCATAGTGTCATAAAGTTTATCTTTAAAGTAACCAGATGAGTAATGTGGTAAAAACCAGTCTATCTTAGATGGTTCAAACATCTTTTTCTCTAGCATCTCTTCTAAAGGTTTGTAAACTGTGTACTCAAGTATGTTTGAGTTTAAAAGCTTAACATCTTGTTTTATGGAAAATATTGACCTATCTAACCACTCTTTTGGTTCATATTCTCTGTAACCTTTGATTGAGCCATCTTCAAGTTTTTCACAACCAGCATACATACAAGTCTCTAGTACATTTGCAAAAGATTTTACAAAAAATTTCTCTATTTTTAGAGATATTGAACCATCTTCATTTGGTTTGTCACTTAGACCTATCGCCCCTGCTCCATCACTTAGCATCCATCTTAAAAAATCTTTCTCAAATGCTATCTCTTTGTTTTTTTCTAGCATATTTACTTTTTCTAAGACTTCAGGTTTAAAGTTCCTACCCCTTAAAGATGCTGAAACATTTTCACTTCCTGTTGTGATAGCAGAGGTTACTTCACCAGCTTTTATGGATGTATAAGCATACTTTAAAGCTGTAAGTCCACTGAGACATATACCAGCGATACTTACAACTTCTATGGGTTTGAGTTTACTCTCACCATGAACCATAAGTGCATGACTTGGCATCAGTTGGTCAGGTGTAGTTGTTCCACAAACTAAAAGTTGAGCATCATCAACATCAAAGTCATTACCTAGCTTTTGTATAGCTTGTACTACTAACTGGGTATTTGAGTGTGTAGTTTTATGTGTTATGGGGTCTATTGCATAGTATCTTGATTTTATCTTGTTTGACCTAAGTACAATCCTTCTTGCTAAAGATGGTTTGTCATCAACCATACCAAGTACACTTTCCATACTATTGTTATCAACCGCTTCATTTGGTAAATATGCTGAGATTTTGTTTATATATACATTTTTCACTATTGTTTAATCCTATCTGCCACTTGGTTTTTCGTATTTTTCTTCTAAAGAGATTAATTTTTCTTTTTGAAATATATTTAGTATTTTTCTAACTAAGATATTTATGGGTACTACACTAAGAATCAAAAGTAGTAAAAAAGTTACATAGATAGTTATACCTACCTTTCTAGTAAATGTTTTTGGTTTACCAAAAAGTTTAACTATCTTACTCCAAATATGAAAACTTCTAGTAGCTATTATCTCAGATGCTATAAGTTTGCCATTTACATTAACAGCATTTAGATTTTTTAAAAGAGGTTCTAGTGTTTTTTCTTTATCTTGTTTTAGTGCCTCATTTAGTCTTTGACCAAATCTTGAAGCATCTTTTATATCTTTTTCTAAAATCCCAGCAGGTGGGAAAAAACCAAAAGCATCTTTTTTACCACTTAAAAGCCATCTAGGGGTAGTTACAAAAGAGTAGATACCCTTACCTTGGTCAGTTAAAGCTACATTATCTATAAGTTTTGCATCTACATCTTTAAGTAAAGTTTTCATCTTTTCTTGGGCTAAAACCCACATATCTCTACAAGCTATAAGTGTTATAACTGGCTTATCTTTAAAAATCTTTTTTGCTTGAGCAGATTTTAAAAAACCTGTTATTGGTGTTGATGGTGCTAAGAACCAGATGGTATAACCTAAAATGATAAGGTCATAATCATCTTCAAGATTTTCTAACTCTTTTACTTCACATCCTTGCATCTGTACAGCTTCTGGAAATTCATCAAAAAATTCATAAAATGGCCAAGGATAAGGGTAATTTATAACAGGTTCAATAACTCTTATATCTACTTGTATATCTTCATCTGGAAGTTTTGCAGTAAAATTTTCAATAACCTCTTTTAGTTGTCCTGATTGAGAGTAGTAAAGAACTAAGACTTTTTTCATATTTGTTGATTCTCGATTATTGTAGATTAATGCTTGATTATACAATAAAGTTGATTAAGGTTTAGTTTAA
>CAZSWW010000096.1:0-5616 GCA_964611265.1 uncultured Sulfurimonas sp.
AAAAAAAAGATAATTCTATGACAGACCAAGAACTAAAAGACCTAGTAGCAAGTTTAGCAGTATCACAAGCTAAGACAGATGCACAGATGGCAAGAACAGATGCTAAACTAGAAAAGATGATAGAAGAATCAGATGCACGGTTTGCAAAGATAGAAGCCCAAATGGCAAAGTCATTTGAAAAATCAGATGCAAGATTTGAAAAAACAGAAGCCCAAATGGCAAAGTCATTTGAAAAATCAGATGCAAGATTTGAAAAAACAGAAGCCCAAATGGCAAAAACTGATGCAAGACTAGACAAGATAGCGAAGATGGTCGGAGGTATCTCAAATAACCAAGGAGATATAACAGAGGAGTACTTCATAAACTCTCTAAAAGATAAACTAAAACTAGGAGATATAAAGTTTGATTTTCTAGTTGAAAACTTTAAAGCAAAAAAAGGTAGAAAAATTTTAGCTGAGTATGACATACTTTTAGTAAATGGTAAAAGTGTAGCTATCATAGAAGTAAAGTATAAAGTACATCCAAGTGACTTAGAAAAACTACCAGCTAAGATAGCTAGTATAAGAAACCTACCACAGTATGATGGTTATGAAGTATATGCAGGACTAGCAGGATTTTTTGTACCAGATAAGGTTATAGAAGAAGCAGAAAAAAAAGGTTACTTTGTACTTCAACGAAAAGGTGATGTTGTTGTAACTCATGTAGATAATCTACAAGCTGCTTGATTATAAAGAAAATGAAAACACATACTAACTATAACTTCTCAACATCAACTTGCAGAAAAAACACAAATGCAGAAAAGTACACACTAAGAAAACAACTATTTGGTACAGAAGACATTGAACCTTTATGGGTAGCAGATATGGATATAGATACTCCAGACTTTGTTATAGATGCTGTAAAAAAAAGGCTAAAACATCCAGTATTTGGCTATGAGGAAGTACCAGAAAGTGCTTATATAGCTCAAATAGAGTGGATTAAAAGGCATCATGGTGTTGAGTTTGAGTTAAAAGATATGCTTTACTCACACTCAGTTGTTGCATCTATGAATGCAGTTATAGAAGCTTTTAGTGATATTGGTGACAAAATCATAGTACAAACTCCTATATACCCACCTTTTTTTCATAGTGTACTAAAACATGATAGAAAGCTACTAAAAAATCCACTAAAAAAAGATGCCAATGGAAGATACACTTTTGATATAGATGATTTAAAGTCAAAAATAGACCAAGACACAAAACTTTTACTTTTATGTTCACCTCATAACCCTGTTGGTAGAGTTTGGAGTAGAGATGAACTAGAGGAGATTTTAGAGATTTGTGTAAAAAATAATATCATAGTTTTCTCAGATGAGATCCATTGTGATTTGGTTTATAAACCAAATAAACATATACCTTTTGCATCTCTATCTCAAAAAGCGAGAGATATAACCATAACAACTATGGGTGTAGGAAAAACTTTCAATATGGCTGGATTTGCCATGAGTAGCATCATCATACCAAATGAGCAACTAAGAGAGAGGTTTTTAAAAACTTATAACAACATACATTTTGCTGAGGGTAGTTCACTATCTCATATAGCTTTTGAATCTGCTTATAAAAATGGAGATATTTGGTTAGAAGAGTTAAAAGCACATCTATTTCATAACTACACACTACTTAAAAATCTATGTGAGAAGTATGATGACATCATAAAAATCACACCTATTGAAGCTACATATCTAGCATGGCTTGATTGCTCAAAAATGGGTCTAAGCAACAAAAAACTTCGTAACTTCTTTATACAAGATGCAAAACTAGGACTAAATGCAGGGTTAAGTTTTTCTCGTGAAGGAAGTGGATTTATGAGGTTGAATTTTGCCATATCTTTAGATAAAATGATGCAAGTTATAAAACAACTCGAAGATGCATTGGAGACAAGAATTTGTATAGAGAACCATTAGAGATAAACTGGGAAGAGTTTAAAGAGTATAAAAAAGATATAAAAACAGATAAAGACAACTTTCGATTACTTTTGGACTTCATAAGAAGTTACTACAATATGTCAAATACTTTTGATATTTACAATATGCTAAAACATGATGATACAGCAAATATGATGCTAGAAAAAAGAAAAATTGTAGAAGCTATGAGTTTAGAAAAATATCTATTTAAAAAATTCTAAATGGATAAAGATTTACTAAAGATAAATAAGTTCTTACAAAAACATCATGTTTTAAGCCTAGCAACATCGATAAATAATGATATAAGTGTATGTAGTCTTTTTTATGTTTATATAAAAGATGCAAACTCATTTATAGTCGCTAGTGATGATAAAACAATCCATATACAACATATAAAACAAAACTCATCTATAGCAGGAAATATAGTTTTAGAAACAAAAACTATTGGTAAAATACAAGGGGTTCAGTTTAAAGGTGAATTCTTTGAATTAAAAGATGAAAAGTTACAAAAGGCTTATTTTAAAAACTTTCCATACTCTAAAATACTAAACCCTAAACTCTGGCAGATAAAAGTTACTTACTTTAAAATGACAGATAATAGACTAGGGTTTGGTAAAAAAATTATTTGGCAATAAGATTTAGTTAAATAATGCCTCTAATGCATCTACACCATCTTTAGCTTCTTGTATTTCACCGTTATCAGATGTAACTTGATCATTTTCAACAAGTTCTATATCTAATCCTGTAAGCATCGAAGCTAAACGGATATTTATACCACTTTTACCAATAGCTTTTGATTTTTGATCAGCTGGAAGAGTAATAACGATTTTTTCATCTTCTCCATCATCATTTTTTACAATCTCAACATGAGAGATGATAGCAGGACTCATAATACGAGATACAAAAAGTTCAGGGATGCTAGTATACTCTATACAGTCTATATTTTCACCATGAAGTTCTTGACTTACTGCATTTATACGAACACCTTTTACACCAACAGTTGAACCAACGGCATCAACTTGTGGATGAGTAGATATAAGTGCTATTTTCGCTCTTTGACCAGGTATACGAGCTGCTTTTTCTATGATAACTGAACCATCTGCAATCTCTGGAACTTGAAGTTCTAAAAGAGTTTCTAAAAACTTAGGACTTGTACGAGAAAGTTCTATCTGAATACCATTCATTTTATCCATATTTACACGACGAACTACAGCTTTTATATGGTCACCAACTTTAAAAGTTTCACCTTTTATACGACTTTTCATAGGTAATATAGCACGAATTTCATCTACTTCTATATAAGTGTTGTTTTTTGAATCAACTCTTATAACTTGACCTGAAGCTAATGTTCCTATCTTACTTTTGTATTTATTGAAAATCTCATCTTCTATAAGTCTTTGTATATGAAACTCTATCTCACGGTGAAGTTGAGATGCACCTGTTCTTCCATACTCTTCTAAATCATGATCAATTTGAAGTTGATCGTCTAATTCAACTTGATCATCATACTCTCTAGCTTCTGAGATAGAGATATAAGCTGGTGCTATCTCCTCATCTTCTAATTTAGCATCATCATCAGCTACTACAGTAATAGTTTGAATAATATCAATAGTTTTAGTTTCTTCGTTTATAATCGCTTCAAAAGCAAGATTATTTCCTATAACTCTTTTAGCCGTTTGAACAAAAGCAGTTTTTAATGCTTCTTTTACTTTGTCTGGTGCAAGACCTTTTTCATGTGCAATTGCATCAACAATATCTAGAATTTTTTCCATAGCAGTATCCTGATTTTAATGTGTTTCACAAAAAATAAAATATAATAATTGGGAAAGATTTCTTATGAAGTTTGAAAGTATAGCAAAATTCTTTTTAATCAGTTCTTTAGTAGAAATTAACTATAATGCAAAACTTTTAAAAAAGAATCAGGAGTATTTACAGATGGAATTATTATTTGCAAGAGCAGACATTGATAAAAAACCTAAAAAAGCTGAACTATCTAAGATAGAAGCTAGTGTTGAAAAAGAAGATAGTGTTATATTTTATTTTGATAGAGAAAATTCTCACAAAGATTTACTAGAACTTCAAGATTATTTTGAAGCAAAAGGTAAAAGTTTTTATATGAGTGAAGTGAAATTTGGTCTTTCTGACAATGAATATATGTACCAAGTACATATAATGAACTAAAGAGATTTTTTTATGAAAAAGTTATTTATTGAAACTTTAGGTTGTGCTATGAACTCTCGTGATAGTGAACATATGATAGCTGAACTCAAAGAAAAAGATGGTTATGAAACAACTACTAAACTTGACGAAGCTGACCTAATTTTAATAAATACTTGTTCAGTTAGAGAAAAACCTGTATCTAAACTTTTTTCAGAGTTAGGTATTTTTAATAAAAAGAAAAAAGATGGTGCAAAGATAGGTGTATGTGGTTGTACAGCATCTCACCTTGGAAAAGAGATAATCAAAAGAGCCCCTTATGTAAACTTCGTTTTAGGAGCAAGAAATGTTTCTAAGATAAGTGAAGTTTTACATAAAGACAAAGCTGTTGAGATAGATATAAACTATGATGAAAGTGAATTTGCTTTTAAAGATTTTCGCTCATCTACATTTAAAGCTTACATAAATATCTCAATGGGATGTGATAAATCTTGCACTTATTGCATCGTTCCAAAAACTCGTGGTGAAGAGATTTCAATCCCTGTTAGACTAATTATAAATGAAGCAAAAAAAAGTGTTGATAACGGTGCTAAAGAAGTTTTTTTACTTGGTCAAAATGTAAATAACTATGGTCGAAGATTTTCAGGTGATCATCCTAAAAGTAACTTTACATATCTTTTAAGAAAACTTAGTGAGATTGATGGATTAGAAAGAATTCGTTTTACATCACCCCACCCTTTCCATATGGACGATGAATTTATAGAAGAATTTGCAACTAATCCTAAGATATGTAAATCAATGCATATGCCACTTCAAAGTGGTTCTACAAAAGTTTTAAAAGATATGAAAAGAGGCTATTCTAAAGAATGGTTTTTAAATCGTGTTGAAAAACTAAAAAAAATGTGTCCAGAAGTTACTATATCAACTGATATTATTGTAGCTTTCCCTGGTGAAAGTGATGAAGATTTTCAAGATACTCTAGATGTTATGAAAAAAGTAAGATTTGAGCAAATTTTCTCATTCAAATACTCTCCTAGACCAGAAACAGAAGCTCAACACTATACAAATATAGTGGAAGAAAATGTAGCCTCAGATAGATTAACAACTCTTCAAAATCTACATACAGAGATACTAGATGAAATAAATGCTAAACAACTAGGTAAAACTTTTAGAGTTTATTTTGAAGATTTAAACAAAGATATGTATGTAAGTGGTAGAAGTGATAATAATTTTGTAGTTAAAGTAAAAGGTTCAGATGAACTTCTAGGTCAATTTAAAGATGTTAAAATCACTAAAATTGGCAGAACAATATTAACTGGAGAGATTATTTCAAGCTAAATTTAATAAATTTAGCTATAATAGTATCTAAATATTTGGGGACGATATGGCTTCGACTGGAGCTAATCGGCTTTGATTGCATGTCGGACTGAGCATCTCCGTTACACGGCTCACAATTGTTAAACGCAAACAATACAAATTATCGCCCAGCTTTAGCAGTAGCTTAAGTTTTTAACCCC
>CAZSWW010000097.1:0-5610 GCA_964611265.1 uncultured Sulfurimonas sp.
ATGCTATCACCTCTGGTTGTGAGTTTGCCATTTGGGTTAGTATATAGATGGGTAGTGTATCGTACCCTGCTGGATATACAAGTGAAGTGATGGTACTCTCTTTCATAGAAAATATAAAACTAATCATAAAGATAGTAAAAAACATATTTTTTGAAGATGGGATGATGATATATACCAAAACTTCAAACCAATTTGCACCAAAAATTTTACCAGCGTCTATGATGTTTTTTTCTAACTGTAGTATCTTATTTTCTACAATTTTTGTGCTAAAAAGTAAGTATTTACTAAAATATCCAAAAATAATAATCAAAGGGGATGTATATACAAAATCTACATATTTACCGTTCCAAAACAAAACCAAAGCTATAGCCAAAATAGCACTTGGTAATATAAACAAAAAGATTATACTCAAATCTAAAAACTTGTAAAACCTAACTTTTGAGACTATGATATAACCACTCAAAATACCCATAAAACTCAACAACAATGATGAAAAAAAAGCAAATATAAAACTTCTTTTTAGTGGCTCATAAGCTTTTAGTAATGCTATATAAAAATTTTCAAAACTCTCTATAGTTATAAACATACTTACAAGTGGCAAAATCACACTAAAAGAGATAAATATAAACCCAACTATAGAGAAAAAAATTTGTTCTCTTTTAGTAAAGGTTATAACATTTATGTTGTTAGTATGTCGATATGAGATTTTTTTTGAACTCCTATTTATCAAAAAAAGTACAAAAAAACTTACGACCAACATAGGTAAAGTCATAACAACTGCACCATTAAAATCATAAAAAGCACTAAAAAGGGTAAATACTTCAAGTGGAAATACATAAAAACGAAGAGTATTTGCTACACTATACTCACCAAAAGTTAGTATAAAAACTATGCTAAAAGAGAGCCATATATAAGGGGTTATCAAAGGTATAGTTATATGTTTGATAACACTTAAAAAACTACTAGATAGCAAAGCCACATTTTCTAAGTTTGGATTTATTTGCTTTAGAAAAAATATACTAAATAATAGTGGTATAGGTAGATATATACTACTAAGTATAAAAGCACTACCACCAAAACCAAACAAAAACTGACTAAAGATACCATTTACACCAACTACATCTATCCAACCAAGAGCTATGATATATGGAGGTAAAAGCAAAGGGATAACAAGTAAAAATACAAAAATCCGAGAGAGATAAAAATCAGTTTTAGTAAATAAAACAGCAAAAACAGTACCTATAACTGTAGTTATAGTAGCTACAGTTATAGAGAGAAACAAACTATTTTTTAACCCAAGTAAAACACTTTTGGTGCTAAAAAACTCTACAAGAGAAAAACCATCTCCAAAGATATTTAAAAAAGCATCTTTAAACATAAAGATAACTGGTAAAACAGCGATAAAAAATACTAAAACATAAACAAATATAGCAAATTTTACCTCTGTTTTCATACTATTGATTTATCCATTCCCTTAGATATGGTTGTATCTCTATCAGTTTTTTTGCAACCTCTTCATAATCTACATCCATAACCTTTAACTCTTTTATAGGTTTTAAATTATTTGGAGTTTTTACACCCTCATGTAGTGGTATCTGTTCACATTGAGCATAGGCTAATTTTCTCTCTGTTTCTTTACTTAAAAGATAATCTATAAGTTTTTTTGCATTGTCTAAATGGGGAGCTTTTTTTATAAGCATAACAGCATTTGGTACTACAAATACACCTAAAGCACCCTCTTCTTGGTCTGGGTATATCACCTCTACATCTCTGCTTTGTTTTAACCTACTCATAGCATCATCACTATCAACCAAAGCAAAATCATACTTTTTAGATGCAACAAAATCTGCACTCTCACCATTACTTGTTGATATAGCTACTTTGTTTTTCTTTAGCTTTTGTAAAAATTTATCTGCATCTTTTAAAACTGTAAAAAGTGCTGAGATATGTGTAGTGGTAGTACCAAAAAGTGGGTTTGCTATAACTGCTTTTTTAGCAAACTTTTCATCTGTGTAGTCAAATATAGAAGATGGTTTATCTACAGCATCTTTGTGTACTATAAACAACCGAATCCGTGCAGAAAAGCCACACCAATAATTGTTTTTCTCTTTAAAAACACTAGCTATACCATCAGAATTTACACTTTTATATGGAGCTAAAACACCTTTTAGTTTTAATACCTCTGCACGGATAGGCTCATTTGCCCAGTAAACATCCGCATGAGGGTTGTTTTTCTCTGCTAAAAGTCTGTTCATTATACCTGTACTTTTAGACTCTTCACTATCGTAGATAGCATTTACCTCTATACCAGTTTCCCTCTCAAAGTCTTTTAAAATAGGTTCTGAGAAAACTTGGTCTTGTGACACATAAACAGTTACACTCGAAGCCTCTAATACTAAAGAAGTAAAGATAACAAGATTTAAAAACAGCTTTTTCATTTTGTTATCTTTATATGTAAGTCATCAAAAGATGTTTTAGCATCTGCTTTTGTCCATAAACCAACACCACCACTATACAAGATACTATCATCTTTTTTTTCTAAAACCTTTTTACCATCTAAATAACCTGTAAAATGGTTGTCATTTTGAACCACTTTTATAGTATGCCAACCTTTTGAGAGTGTTATAGTGGTAGATGCTAACTGTATCCTATCTCCATCTATAACCTTATAAAATGTTAAATTGTCTTCAAGTGGATTAAATCTAGCTATATAGTAGTTACCTTTATCTTTAACTCTCCACATTAGCCCACCACCTTGGTCTAGCATGCCACTGTTGGCTTTAAACTTTACACTTATCTCACCATTGTAAAAGTTTATATTTTTGTTAAAAAAGAGATTAAAACCAAGCCCACCAAATCCAAAAAAACTTTTTTGATTTTTAACCATAGATACAACTTTACTACCTGATGGTGCATCTTTTAGTGTTTGAACTTCCCATGTTGAGAATTGTGTCCACTCTTTTTGATTTAAGTTTTCAAAATCTACATATATCTCTTTATCTACACTAGAAGCATATATAGAACTACCAATAAGCAACGATAAAATAACTCTCTTAAACTTAAACATTTTTATCCTTTTAATTTTATTTATATGATTCATATAGATTTAACAACTCTAGTTGTTTATCTATCTCTAAAACTTTTACATTTATATCTTGAATTTTAAGCGAATTGTTTAAAGTTTGAACATCATACTCAGTTTTATAACCAGCTTTATAAAGCTCTTTTGTATCTTCTAAAAGTTTTTTATAAAGAGTTTTATTTTGCAAACTTAACTTCTCTTTTTTAGATAAGTTTGCTATGTTTTGAAAAACTTGTTCATATAAAGATGCAAGAGTTTTTTGTTTGTCTTTTACATCTATCTTTGACTTTAGATAGTTTACTTTTGAACTTTGTACATCTCTAAAAGTATTTATATCTATGGGCATAGTAACTCTAAAACCGTAGTTATAGTAGTTTATATCTTGAGAAAAAGCGATGCCATTACCAAACTGTTGGTTTTCACTTTTAGACCAGTTATAACCTGCTGTAAAGTTTACACGGGGTAGATACTTTGCTATAGTGATATTTTGGTTATAGTCATCTTTTTCTATCTTACTTTTTGCCATTTTTAAAACAAGATTTTTTTCTAAAAACTCATCTTCTTTTAAAAGCTTAAAGTGTGGGATGAAAGCCGTTTTATAATCTATATCGCTCAAAGTTTTAAAGTATGATATAAGTTTTTCTTTAGAGGTTTGTATATCATAAAGCATCTCTATAAAACCATTTTTATCTATGATAGCTCTATCTAAAAAACCAGAATCTAACTGACCACTTAGATATGCATCTTTTTTTAACTCTAAGTTAATCTCAGCATTTTTTACAAGTAGTTTTTGCTTTTGTATGTTTAAATCTACTTTTTTTATCTGCATCAAAGTTGAGATGGCATCTTTTATAAGCTTTCTTTTTGCAACCTCTACAGAGTAGTTTGCATAGACTAAGGATGCTTGTGCATACTTGATGCCATAGTAGATTCCCCCACTTGAAAAGATGGGTTGGTCTATAGTTATAGAACTATTTTTAGTAACTTGAACAACATCATAAGGTTTGCTTTTGTTGTAAACATATTGCATCCTTATAGGTGCTATCCAAGAATCTCTTAGTTTAGAACTATCTGCATCATTTTTTTCATAATCATAACTAAACTGCTCTTTTTTAGTTGATGATATGTATGATTCTAAATTATCTTCACTATATGCTACACCACTACAAAGTAGCCATAGCACGAGATAAGTTTTCAAACCCCTCATCAATTTCCTCTTTTGTTATGGTAAGTGGTGGTAAAAATCTTAAAGTATTTCTACCAGCTTTTAAAACCATCACACCCTCTTTAGTCGCATTTACAATGATGTTTGAAAGTGTATTAGCATCTATAACTCTTAAACCACACATCATACCGATGCCAACTTTTTTAGTAAATAACTTACTATTTTTTGTATAAAAATCTTCTAGTTTTTCATTAAAATACTTAGTAATCTCTTCTAGTTTTCCACTTTTTTTATACTCATCTAGTATATCTACAACTGCACAAACAGCAGATGTACTAAGGTAGTTTCCACCAAATGTTGAACCATGATCACCAGCTGTTAAGATACCTTTTAAAGATGTCATAACTACACCAACTGGCACACCACCACCAATGCCCTTAGCCAAAGTGATTATATCTGGCTCTATCTCATAAACTTGAGATGCAGTAAATTCACCAGTTCTATAAGCACCTGTTTGAACCTCATCTACTATAAGTAAAATTCCACGAGTTTTTAGAAGTTTAGCTAGTGCTTGAACCTCAGCTTTGTCTTGTGGTTGAACTCCACCCTCACCTTGAACTAACTCTATCATAACAGCAGAAGTATGGTCATCTAGTAAACTCTCTACGGCATTAATATCATCAGCATATACAAACCCATCAGGAAATGGACCAAAGTAATTATGCATAGACTCCTGCCCTGTTGCTTTTACTGTTGTGATAGTACGACCGTGAAAAGATTGTTGAAGTGTTATAATTTTGTACTTTTTAACTTCACCATCTCTTTCACCCCATTTTCTAGCTATCTTTATAGCACCCTCATTTGCTTCAGCACCACTATTTCCAAAAAAACACTGCATATCATAACCACTAGCTTCTACTATCTTTTGTCCAGCTTTTGCTTGTGGAGCGATATTGTAAAGGTTAGATATATGAGTTATGTTTGAGATTTGTTCACATATAGCATCATTTACTTTTTTGTTTGCATGACCTACACTTACTACCCCTATACCAGAAGTAAAATCTATGTAGTTTTTACCATTAGCATCTACTAACCTTGCATTATCTCCACTTACAAATTCAACCTCTGCTCTTGCATAAGTTGGTAGTATATATTTTTTATCTAACTCTTTAGTTTTCATTTTTTTCCTTTAATTTAGTTATATCTTCTTGTGTTAGTCCAGTTTTTAAAGCTATCATCTCTATATCCAATATATCTAAAAGTTTTTTGGCTACTTCTAGTTTAGCATTTTTTTCACCCTCAGCTTTACCTTTTTCAAGCCCTTCTTTCATGCCTTTTTCAAGACCTTTTTCAAGACCTTTTT
>CAZSWW010000098.1:0-5561 GCA_964611265.1 uncultured Sulfurimonas sp.
AGTAAAAAAGGTTGTCTTCACTCATAAAGTTATACCAAAAGTCAGCTATCTCTTTTGCTATCTTTAGATGTTTTTCATCTTTGTAAGTTAGGTAGCTTTGGGTGTAGAGTTCGCAAAGTAGGGCATTGTCATAAAGCATCTTCTCAAAATGTGGCACAAGGTACTTTTCATCTACACTATAACGGCAAAAACCACCATCTATAACATCATACATCCCACCTTTTTTCATACTATTTAAAGTATCTATCACCATAGCACGAGCAGATTTGTCACCGTAAAGTCTGTCTATAGTTAGTAGTGTACTTAGTGTGTTTACTTGTGGAAACTTTGGTGCTACTGAAAATCCACCATATCTTGGTTGGTAGTTGTTTTTTGCTTGAAGCATAAAGTTTTTAGTAAAATCCTCTTTTAAAACTGTAGCTTGTGTTGGGTGTTTGTAGTTGTTTAAAAAACCATCTATCTCATCTGCATTTTTTAAGATTTGTTCATCATTTGAGCTAACTTTTGAACCTATAAGTTTCGTAAGTTCTATAAACCCCATCCCCTCTATAGAACCTGCACGAGATTCTGGAGGTATGTAAGTTCCTGCAAAAAATGGTTTGTTTTGTGGTGTGCAAAATACAGAAGTTGGCCAACCACCTGCACGGTTATTTAAAAGGTAATGAACCTCTTGATAGTGCTTATCTATATCTGGTCGCTCCTCTCTGTCTACTTTTATACAAACAAATTGTTCATTTAAAATATCTGCACACTCTTTGTTTTCAAAAACAGTCTCTTCCATTACATGACACCAATGGCAAGATGAGTAACCGATGCTTATAAAAATCGCTTTGTTTTCATCTTTTGCTTTAGCAAATGCTTCATCACCCCATGGATACCAATGAACAGGGTTGTTTTTATGTTGTTGTAAGTATGGACTATCTTCGTATTTTAATCTATTTGACATATTTATGCTCTTTTTATTTTAGTAGTTGTAGGGTATGGAATTTTAGGTTTTAATTTGCTTAAAATGACAAAGTAATTTATTTTTGTTATAATATAAAAAACTAAATGGAGTAGTAACTAATATGATAACAAAAGATGAAATTGATAATTTTATAGATAAAATTCCACCTGCTCCAAAAGCTTTAAAAGAAACGATAAGATTACTTGTTGATGGTGAATTGATGAAAGCTGCAAAAATAGCAGAGACAGAGTTACCATTGAAAATGTATCTCAAAAATCTTGTCAATAAAGCTGTTTTTGGTTTTAAACATGAAGTAAGTGAAGTATCACAAATATTTGGTATACTTGGTGTATCTGGTAGTCAACAAGCTGTTTATAACTATATGCTAACTTTATTATCCCCAAATGAATGGATTTTATTTAATCTAACTGAGAAAACTTTTTATGAATTACAAGCTAGATTGTCTGCAAATTATAACAAGATATTAAAGCATTTAAACATTGTAGATAGAGATATACAAAGTGCAATATCTTTGATTCCAGCTAGTATTATAGTAACTGAAGCATTTTTTAAAAATCATATCAAAGATATTGAAATTATTAGAGCCACTAAACCTTTAGATTATAATACAATTTTAAAAAGATTATCAGGTATGGATCTATTTGATATTTGTACAAAAATTGCAAATAAATGGGAGATGTCAGATAAAGTATCAGAAATTTTACAAACAGCTTCTGGTGTAAAACCATCTGAAAATAAAGATATAAATCTTATAGGAAAATGGATACATTTGTTACTTTTCTATGAACTTTCACAGCCAATGTTTATAGAAGCAGGGTTAAATCAGTTTTTAGATTTTCAAGTGGATTTTGTTGAAGATATATATGAAGATTTTTTAAAAATTATGAAAGTAGAAAGTTAATGAGAGCAGTTGTAAAAGATGGTATAGCAGTATTTTATCCACAAGGTTTTTTAGATGGTAATTCTGCTGAATCTATGCTTAGTATAGATGATATAAAAGCAACCGAAAATTTAAAAACAGATTTAGTTTTAGTCTCTTTAAAAAAAGTTATATTTTTTAATAAAAATGGTTTAGAAATCTTTGTGAGAATGCTTATAAAAGTTAGAAAAGCAAATCAAGCAAGAATAGGTTTTTGTGATTATGATATAAAAAAATTTAATTCAATTATGAATTTTTTTAAAGAGGATTTATCATTTTCACTTTTTAATACTCTTGAAACAGCTTCTTTGTTTGCTTCTAGTTTTAAAAATAAACAAAAAAATGTTTTAATTTATAGTGAAAACAAAAGTCAACGGTCAGTTATGGCTATAGACCTACATAACTATGGTCATAACCCAATTATTACACAAACTAAAAATGAATTTGATGAAAAAAAGAAAAATAGCAACTCTTATGATGTTATAATCGAAAATACACATATGGGTTCTATGGAAAGTGGAACTATTTCAACACGGGTTAGTGGTAATGCTATCATCTATAATGTGTCATCATTTTTAGATGCAGGTATAACAAATAGTTTTAATATACATTATCATAACAACTCTTTAAAAGCTGGTTTTAGATTATTTATATTTGAAGCATATCAAGTGGTCAATATGAATGTCCATGCTGTTAATTTTTTCTCTAAATTAGCTAGTGCATCTGCAGAATATAATGCCACAATTTGTTTTGTTGGTTTATCAACTGAAAAAACAACAACAAAATTTCATGAAACATTAGAAGACTCAGGGATTATGTTTTTTGAGCAATTAGATACTCTACTCGATGATAAAAAGCTCTTAGCAGAATTAGGTGCTTCAACTGCTACAAATATAAAAGATAAAAGATCATTAAACAAAGCTATAATAACTCAACTTCCAAACTTTATAGAAGCAACAGTAGACACAATAAAAATGATGACAAATGCAGAAGCTAAAAAAGAATCAGCATCTATATATACTATAAAAATACAAGAAACAGAAAATAAGATAGCAAGTAGTATAGGTTTTTATGGTGATATTGATGGTATGATAATTCTTATATTTCCAAAAAGTATTGCTAAAAAAGCTTGTGAACTTTTGATAGGTGAAGAGACTGATGATAAAGAGTTGATTATGGATTCTCTTGGGGAATTTGTAAATATCATAGGTGGTAAGATAAAAACCCTTTTAGCAGATAACAACATAAGGATAAAAATCACATTACCAAGAACATATGATGAAGTTAGTGAACTTTTAACAGTTGCTGACAACAGAAAAGGTGTTCAAGTAGATTTAACATTTGATGATGACCATTTTTCTTTTTTCTTAACTAGATAAAAGTGCTATTTTGTTATAATCCTTTTAAAAAAGGTTTATAATGATAAAAGTAGCACCAAGTGTACTAAGTGCAGATTTTGGAAATTTACAAAGAGATGTTGAGACCATCTGTGATGCAGGTTGTGATCTAGTTCATGTGGATGTTATGGATGGTCATTTTGTACCAAACTTAACTATAGGGCCTGTTGTAGTCTCTTCTATCGCAAGATGTGCTACAAAGCCTTTAGATATACACCTTATGGTTGAAAATAATACTTTTTTTGTAGATTTGTTTGCTCCATTAAAACCTGAATATATCTCTTTTCATATAGAAGAGGAAAAACATCCACATCGCCTTATACAAAAGATTCGCTCTTTAGGTATCAAACCTGCTATAGTTCTAAACCCACACACTCCAGCTGAATCTGTTGAATACCTTTTAAAAGACCTTGATATGGTTTTACTTATGAGTGTAAACCCTGGTTTTGGAGGGCAGAGTTTTATAGATACTGTTATAGAAAAAGCTTCAAGACTAAATGAACTTAGAAATAAAATAAATCCAAACTGCCTTATAGAAGTTGATGGTGGTGTTAGTGATAAAAATATACAATCTCTTAAAGATGTAGGTGTTGATGTTGTTGTAGCTGGTAGTTATGTGTTTAACCATGCTAGTAAAGCAGAAGCTATAAAGAGTTTACAAATCTAATGCGTACAAAAATATGTGGAATTACATCTTATAAAGATGCTATGGTAGCCATAGATGCAGGAGCTGATGCTCTTGGATTTGTTTTTTATGAAAAATCTCCCCGTTATATCTCTCCATCTGATGCTAAAAAGATTATAGATAAACTTCCACCTTTTGTGGAAAAAGTTGCACTATTTGTAAATGTTGATGCAAAGGTTATAAACTCATATATGCAAGAGTCTGGTGCTACATTGGCTCAACTACATTTTGAAGCTTCAACGGAGTTATATAAGCAGTTATTAGTACCATACATAAAAGTAGTTCGTGCAAAAAGTAAAGAAGATATACTAAGATATAGTGATGAGTATAGGTTAGTAGATGCCTACTGTGAAGCTTATGGTGGAGCAGGAAAACGGATAAATATAGAGTGGTTTGATGGTATTGATTGCTCTAAAATCATCTTAGCTGGTGGGCTTGATAGCACCAATGTAGCATCATTGAAAAAGTATGGTTTTTATGGTGTTGATGTAAGTAGTGGTGTAGAGGTTTCAAAAGGCATAAAAGATGCTTTAAAAGTGAAGGAATTTATCTTAAATGCTTAGTAAATATATAAATCTTGATGCTAAAAGTATTCATAAACTCTCAACAAATGGTCTTTGTAGATTAAGATTTAAAGAACAGTTAGAATATGGTGTAGATACTTCACTTGAACTTTTTCATGCTCAAGGCTTAGAGATAGTAAAAACAAAAGGTTACTATTATTTTGCTACAAAATTTATACCTATAGAAGAAGCTGAGTTTTGTATTGTAGATATTGAAACAAATGGTTCAAAAGTTGGTGAGCACCAAATCATAGAGATAGCTAGTGTAAAAGTAAAAAATGGCAAGATTATAGATAGATTTGAATCTCTTGTAAAATGTGATAAAATCAATGAGTTTATCACAGAGATAACAGGTATAACAGTAGAAGATACAAAAGATGCACCAAAACTAAAAGATGTTTTAAAATCATTTAAAGCTTTTTTAGGTGATGCTGTATTTATCGCTCATGATGTTAAGTTTGATTTTAAATATATAGCTGATTCTTTTATCAGTATAGGTGAAGAGGCTATTTTAAACAGATACTTGTGTTCACTTGCATTGGCTGAGAGAACAGTAGAATCATACAGATATGCTTTATCTTACCTAAATGATACTTATAACCTAAATCCAAATCCACAACATCATAGAGCCATGAGTGATGTTATAACAACTTATGGACTTTTTAAATTAGCTATGGAAAATTGTAATGAAAGTATAAATAATGTTGAAGATTTAATAAAATTTTCAAAAGATGGAAAAAGGCTAAAGAGACCAAAATTTGATCCCTTACTTAAAACAGAATAATTATTCTGAAAAAGCACCTTTAGAAACTAAAGAGTTGTATCTAGCTTCCATTCTTTCTTCTGTAGTCATAGATTTAAGTTTTGAAAGTTCAGATAAGAAATAATCACGAAGAGCATTCGCTGCACCATCTCTATCTCTATGAGCACCAATTAGTGGTTCATCTATAACATCATCTATTAGTTCTAACTCTTTTAAATCACCACTTGTGATTTTCATAGCATTTGTAGCATCTTCAGCTTTTTTAGG
>CAZSWW010000099.1:0-5441 GCA_964611265.1 uncultured Sulfurimonas sp.
AAATTAAAAAAAATCTTAGTTCGTGCTAAAAGGCAAGTTTTTAGTGAAGTATCTGGTAATAATCCCTCTATATTTCAAGGGGAGGGGTATGACTTTATAGAACTTCGTGAGTATATGCAAGGTGATGATATTCGTCATATTGATTGGAATATCACAGCAAAGATGCAAACTCCATATATAAAAATATTTAGACAAGAGAGAGAACTAAATGTTGTTTTGGCATCTGTACTAAATGGAGGTGTTTACTTTGGTTCTAAAAAGTTTAAACAAGAAATTATCGCTGAGGTCAATGCTTTACTTGGTTTTTCTGTAGTAAAAAATGGTGATTTATTAAGTTCATATATATTTACAGATAAGATGCTTTCTCATACAAAACCTAGTAAAAAGAACTTCCAAGTTCAAAAGATTACAAAAGATATTTTAGATTTTGACGCACTTAACCAAGGTGTTGATTTTGAAGTATTAGCAGATACTTTGTATAAAAGATTAAAAAGAAAGTCTCTTGTTTTAGTAGTGGGTGATTTTTTTGAGATACCTAACTTTAGACTTTTAGCTAAAAAACATGAGGTTATAGCGATTATTGTTAGAGATAAACTAGAAGAAAATCCACCTGAGATGGGTTTTTCATCTTTAGTTGACCCTGAGAGTGGTGTGACACTTGAGGGTGATTTTAACAGTTCTAGCATAGACAACTACAAAAAGAAAGTTATACTACACGACCGTAAATTATATGAAACTTTTAGAAAAGATAAAGTTAGATTTACAAAGATATATACTGATGATGTAGTTAGTGTAAAACTTCGTAGATTATTTGAGGGTAGATAAAGATGCAACAAACTCAAACTATACAACTACACGATATTAAAACGATTGTTGAGGTACAAGAGTATTCTCTTTACTATCTTTTTGGTGTAACTGTTTTAGGTTTATTTGTGCTGTTAGCTATAGGTTATTTAGCTATAAAATGGTACAAAAGTAAAAATAAGTATAACCAAAGAAAAGAGTATTTTAAAGTTTTAAAATCATTAAATCTAAAAGATACTAAAAAAACTGCTTATGCTATAACATTTTACGGTAGTGTTTTTAAAGATGATAGCCCTAGACATACAGAGATGTTTAAAAATCTAACTCAAAGGCTTGAACCATATAAGTACAAAAAAGAGGTAGACTCTTTAGATAAAGATACTTTAGGTTATATAGAACTTTACAAAGAGATGATTGATGTTTGATGCTCTTTATTTTCAATACCCTTTAGTAGTTTTTGTTTTAGTGGTTTTTATAGTATGTGCAAAATTTTGTAAGATGAGATTACCATCTATCTACTTTCCACATACAAAACAGTTTGCATCTTCTACTATGGCATCATCTAAGTTATTGTTCTTTTCTAAATGGTTAGCTATAGTTATGATGATAGTAGCTTTGATGTCTCCTGTAAAAGATGAACCTTATGAATTAGACCCTAAAAATGGCTATGAACTAGCACTTATTTTAGATGCTTCTGAATCAATGCAAGCAAGAGGATTTGATGAAAATAATCCACAATTAACTAGATTTGATGTCGTAAAACTAATAGTAAATGATTTTATTTCTAAAAGAAAAAATGACAACATAGGTCTTGTAGTTTTTGGTGCTTACTCTTTTATAGCATCTCCTTTGACTTATGATGACAATATATTAAAAAAGATAGTATCACAACTACAAATCGGTATGGCAGGAAAATATACGGCACTTTATGAATCATTGGCACAAGGTGTAAACTTACTTAAGATGACAAAGTCAAACTCTAAAGTTGCTATACTATTAACTGATGGTTACTCAACTGCTGGAAAAGATAGCATCCCCTTAGATGTAGCTGTAGAGATGGCAAAAAAAGAGGGTATAAGAGTTTACCCTATAGGTATAGGGCATCCTAGCGAGTATAACCAAAGAGTTTTACTAAAGATTGCTAAAGATACAGGTGGTGTTGCTTTTGGAGCTTCAAGTGCAGATGAATTAAAATCAGTTTATAAAAAGATAGATGCACTTGAAAAATCAGAGATAAAAAATGAGACTTTTTCGTATCTAAATTATTATTATTTTTATCCACTTTTTGTAGCTTTTATATCTCTAATGCTATATGTATACTTGCGAAATAAAAAATAAAAAATGGTGGAAAAATTGTTTTATAAAAACTATATCATTGTAAAAAAGTATTTAAACTTTTTATGTTTAAAAGAAATATTTTAGTGTTTGTATTATCTAAAGATACTAAAAAAGTTTTATCATTAGCTATACCTGCTGCATTGAAGCATCTTGTAGATATATTGCAAGTTTTGATAGATATGATTATGGTTGGTATGGTAAGTATTTCAGCCTTAGCTGCAGTTGGTATGAGTATGCAGTTTATGATGGTTGTTAATGTCTTAATGACTTTATATGTTGTTGGTGGAAATGCTCTTATCTCTCGCTTTATTGGTCAGGGTAGAAAAAGACGAGCTTCAGCACTACTTTATGCACTTATTATTTTTGCTTCTATATTATCTGTTTTAGTTACTTTTGGTGGTTATTTTGGAAGTGAAACTATGTTTTCTATGATGGGAGCATCTTCAGATGTTGTAGCTCAAGGTAGCACTTACTTTAAGATACTTTCATTAGGAATAATAGCAATCTTTTTAGATACTTTACTTTACAATGCTCTTTCAGCTTCAGGAGATACAAAAAGTTCTTTATATATTAAGTTAGTATCAGCTGGTGTAAATGCTTTTTTTAATTATATATTTATATTTGGTCATTTTGGGTTTGATGCTATGGGTATAGCAGGGGCAGGGTATGCTACTATAATCGCATATATTTTTAATGTTATCGCTTATTTTGTACTTTTAAGGATGAAACACTCTATCTTACATATATTGCCTATTATAAGATTTCAAGATATGAAAAGGGTTTTAAAAATAGGTTGGAGTGGTGCTTTAGATAGAGGTATATCTAGTATGAGTTTTTTAGTTTTTGTTTCCATCATATCTGCTTATGGAACAGCTGAGTTAGCTGGGTATCAGGTTGGTCTTCGCATCGAGGGTATAGCATTTATGCCTGGATTTGGTTTTTCTATAGCAGCTATGGCTTTAGTTGGTCAAAATTTAGGTGCTAAAAATCCAGAACAAGCTTTTAAAATGGGTATTATAAGTGGTAGAATAGCTTATATATTTATGGGTAGTGTAGGTTCTATTTTAATATTTTTCCCTGAATTTTTAGTTAGTTTTTTTACTAAAGATGAAACAACTATTATGATAGCTTCGTCTTACCTTATATTGGTTGGATTGGCTCAAATTCCACTTGCTATAATGTTTGTATATGCTGGTGCATTAAGAGGAGCAGGTGCTACAAAAACAACTTTAAAGATAAATGTTTTCTCACTTTGGTTTTTTAGGGTTATTCCATCTTTTATTGCATATAAAATGGGGTATTCGGTTGTTGTTATATTTATTATTATGAATATTGAAACATTACTTAAGGGTATAATATATTGGTATATTTATAACAAAAAGAGATGGTTATCTGTAAAAGTTTAGTTTAATAAGATTTATACTATATATTTTTTGTTTAAAATGATAAAATATCAATAAGAGTAAAAAAGGGAATTCTAAAATGACTATTCAAAATCGTATAAAGATACAAACATTGGTGTTAAGTATGCTTGTTTTATTTATTGCTTGGGGATTTGGTTATATTTATCTTACTAATGAATTTAAAAAATCATCAGATAAGCAGTTTGAAATAGTGTTGAAATCTGCATATAATATGCTTGAATTCGAACTTAAGCAAGAAAAAGAAAATTTAAAATATAAGTTAGATGAGATTTTAAATTTTAATGGTTTTAAAGAAGCCATAATAAGTAAAGATTATAAAAAAATAGATATATATCTAAATAAAGTTTATTTAAATATGCTAACCTCAAATAAATTTGTTGAAAATATAATTATCTATTCCAATGATGGAAAGATACTTTATAGTGTTAATCAAAATAAAAAAGAACTAAACCATCAAGTTAAACAAAATAAAGAGATAGTTGATGGTTTTATTATAAATGGTTCTAATGTTACATATAGAGTAAAAAAAATGATCATAGATAAAGGTAACAATATTGGGTTTATAGAGATCTCAATATCTGCCAAAAAAATTATAAGAAACTTAAATCTATATTTAGATATTAAAACTGGTATTGCTTTAGATAACAAAGTATCTAACGACCAACTAAAATTATTAGATACAAGTGATATATTGAAGTATTATTTTGAATTTAATAAATCAGAAGATTTTAGATTTTTTAAAGTTGATATGCAAAAAGAGTTATTAGATTATTCCAAAAAATCTGTTGCTTATTTGGTTATTGGCTATGATATGTCTGATATTATTAATGAAAATCAAAATTTTATATATAAAATGTTTTGGATAGGTGTTTTTGTAGTTATCTTGATTATTATTATAGTTTATTTTGGATTTAGAACATTACTCAAATATACTACTATTCAATCATTTACAGATAAGTTGACAAATCTAAACAATAGAGACTCATTAAATAACGATCTTAGTTTTGACAATAGTAACATACTTATACTAAGTAATATTAAAGAGTTTAGTTTACTAAATCAATACTATGGTTTAGAGGTTGCAAATGAAGTGTTAAAGCAAATTGCAACTGGTTTTGAAAAATTTGCTATTGCTCACAATATGAAAGCATACCGAATCTCTGCTGATGAATATGTTTTACTAAGTAATGATAATCGTTTAGGTGTTGTAGAGTGTGGTGATATTTTAGAAGAACTTAACGATAAAATAAGTTCTATGGAGATTATCGTTGGTGAAAATAATGAAACTTTGAGAGTTGAGATATATTCAGGTGTTTCGTTCAATGGTAAATTATTGTTAGAAGAAGCTCAAGTTGCATTAAGAGAGGCAAAAGTAAAATCTTTACCTTATTTAGCTTATGCTAAAAACTTAGATAATAAAGTGGATACTAAAAATATATTGGACATCAAAAAAATCATAAAACATGCCATAGAAAATAAAAATGTAATCCCATTTTTCCAACCTATAACAAATCAGTATGGAGAGTTTATAAAGTATGAAGCATTAGTTAGAATACTTAATTTTGAAAATGGTAATGAAAAGATTTTATATCCAGACCAATTTTTACCAATCGCTATAAGAAGTGGTTTATATGTTGATTTAGCTAAAGAGATGCTTTCTCAATCTCTAACATTTTTTAAAGATAGAGATGAAAAAATATCTGTAAACTTTTTACCAAATGATTTTTATAACCATGAAATTATGGATAGATTTATAGGTCTAGTTCAACTTTATAAATACCCTGAAAGAATTGTTGTTGAGATAACAGAACAAGAGGGTGTTGGTGATTTTGATAGACTCTTCAAAATTGTTAGAAAACTTAGAAAATTAGGTGT
>CAZSWW010000100.1:0-1273 GCA_964611265.1 uncultured Sulfurimonas sp.
CTTCATTTTTAGCTTCAAAAAATTTATCTGAATCAGCTAAAAAATCTATAACATGCATAACTGCATAAGGTATACTTCTTTGGTCTTCAGGTTTTACTAGAAGCATTGGCATCGGTGTATCTTGTACACTTTTACCAAAGCCAACAGGCATAAGTTGACTCATAACTTCTGTTGGATTGCTTATATTATTTTCATCACAAAATTTATCTAAGATAGCATCTTTTACATCTTGTGGGAACTCATCTTGTGTATTTAAAAATATAGTGAAATGTATAGGTGTTTCTTTAAAGTGACTAGGTGCAGGAGTAGCCATGATGATATACTCAACATTTTCTAAATGCTTTTGTATCTCATCAGGTTCTAGGTAAGTATCTGTATTTATCACTTGTGCTACTGGCATCTAGTTGTTGTTCTCAGCTTGTTTATCTTCAACTACGATAGGTGTAACATTTTCACCTGTTTCTTCCTCTATAGAAGCACGATGTTGTGCCATTTTAGCTCTTATTTCATCCATAGCTTGTTCTGGTACATCATCATCTTTTAACCATTTTACTTCATCTATATTTCCACCGTAATCATCACCAAACTCTTGTACTTTTTTAGCAAAATCATCCAAATCAATACAGTTAGTAAGTCTTCCATCAGTCATATCTTGAAGTTCTATATACCACTTCAAATCATCCATTTTAATTCTTGCTTCAAATACAACTGCCATGATTATTCCTCTCTTTGTTTAGCTGAATCAAACTCTCTAGCAAATGCAACCATGTCATCTCTTTTTTTCATATCACCATTGTATCTAACTTGGTCAAGATTTACTTTTTGAGCATCTTCTTTTAGTATTTTAGGTACAGCATCTCTGTTGTTTATAACTTCCATGTGTTCATCTAACTCATCTTCACTATAAGCCATCTGCATATCAGCAGCTATAACATGAGGTATAGCTTCAACAACTCTTAGTTTCTCTAATTCCTCAGATACTCCCTTGCCCTCTATCGTGATGATAACTCTACCTTTTTCATCATGTAGATGATAATCACACACTTCACAGTTTTTTAAACTCTCTACAACTTCATCTAAATACTTTGGTAAACATTGAACTACTATACTTGATACATTCATTAATTATTCCTTTTTATTTGTTTCTAATTTTTTCGCCATTTTCGGCTCTCATTTTATCATATAATCTTTGATATTTTAGCTTTTCATCATAAGATATCGGAGTTCTGAGTGATTTATACTCAATTAACTCACCATTTTTATGAACTCCTGA
>CAZSWW010000100.1:1373-5427 GCA_964611265.1 uncultured Sulfurimonas sp.
TTTTGTCATCACAACCAACAAAAAATTCTTTCTCATTTTTAAATACTATGTTTGTAAGTGTCATATTATTACCACCAAATGTACCTATAGTTGTTTTTGTATTTGCTTTAAATAAAGTTACATTATTGTTTTCATCACTAGCATAGCCAACTATTTTACCTTTTGGTGAAACTCCAGCAGCATATATCATAAAAGATGATGTTTTATAGTAAGCTGAGTTAAATCTAGTATCGTAAACTACTACTCTTCTATCTTGTCCAGCAGTTGCAATAGTACCATTTTTCCAATCAACTTTAAAAACATTATCAAGATTTTCACCAGACAATGTTTTGATAATTTTACCATTTTTAGTATCTAATATATGTAGATCACCACTTTCATCTGCTACAACAACTTTTGTTTTAGTTTCATTTAAAGCAAAATCAGAAAATTTTGACTGAGAAGCTTGAACACTCCAATTTTCTTTTTGAGTTTTTATATTGTAAGAAACTATATCATTACTAAGTAGCCCTAGTAAGATGTTATCTTCATCTAAAAACTTAGCTTTAGCTATATACATATTTTTAGAACTAGGTAAAACTAAGTTTAACTTTTTATCTTTATATATATGAACTCTTCTCGCACCACTTTTACCTAATGATAAAACTAAAATCTTACCATCAATTACATCTACTGAGTAAACTTTAGCATCTATAATATCTCCTAAAAAGTTTGTAATTTTACTAACAACTATTTTATCAACTATTTTTTTTGTTTTTATATCAAAAATATCTACACAACTTGCACTTGTTGCTACATAAAGCTTATTATCTGTTGTTAGTAGGTCTATAACAGAACCACTAGCTATATAGCTAGCATCGGGTTTTTGAATAGTTGTTGCAAAAATTGATACACTTAATAAGATTATACTAATTAGTAACTTCATCTTTTTCCTTTTTTTTGTTAATATCTATAGCCATAGATGGGCATCTACTGATGCAAAATCCACAAGCCGTACATTTGTCTAAGTTTATCGTTGGCATAAACATAGCTTTAAACTCTATAGCATCTTCTAAACATGGGTCTTTACACGAAAAACACATAACTCCTTGCCAACTAAGACAAGTTTTTTGGTTTATAGTTATATCTAAATCTATTAGTTTTTTATCTTCAATATTTAAAACTCCACTTTCACAAGCTATAGCACAATCATCACAATATGTGCATCCACTTGATGAAAAATCAATCCTTGGAGTTTTATCATCGCTTATTATTATAATATGCTCTTGACAAGAAGTGGCACATAAACCATCACAATTTACACACTCTTTGTCAAAGGCATCTAGGTCATTATAGTAAGGTGGTCTAGTTATAAATTTTTTTTCTTTTCCCTTTTCACCTTTTACGGATGAAGAGAGAAAGCTAAAAAGCTCTCTTCTCTGCATTTTGATTAGTTACCTGATTTTGTAGTATCTAAGCCCTCAAGCATTCTACTACCAGTCCATCTTGATTTAGAAGCACCATCTTTATCTAGGTACTGAGCTTCAAAGTTATTTTCAACAGCTAATGGAGTATCAGACTGTGGAGCATGACATTGTGAACAGTTAAATCTAGCACCAACAAGTTTACCCTCTTTTTTAATAGAGATATGAGCTTGATTTTCACTAGAAGTGTTTTCAGCTTTTATAGCATAACTAGCTTGTGGTCTAAAGTTAGTCATGTGTGATGGTGGGTATGGTGTAGCACCCATAGATTCTGCAACCATTGGATCATGACAAGCTATACATTGGTTATCACCTATTTTAATCGGTAACATACCATCAGTATTGTGTGGAATCATTGGCGGAGCATCTTGGAATGCTCTTTTTATCTTTTGACTTCCACCTGCATAATCTGTTGAATATGCTGTTTTTCTTGGAGCTACAGTTTTATTTTCATTATAAAGAGATACTTTTCTTAAACCTAAAGATTCTTCACTAATTGTTGGTTTTACTGTATCTGTTTTAGCTGGTGTAGCATTATCACCACAACCAACAAAAAGTAATGTTGCAGTAGCTAAACCAATTGTTATTTTACTAATTATTTTCATTTTACTCTCCCGTTTTATTGTTTTTTGCCATATTTCTTATAGAAAATTCTAAGGCATCGTCATCACATACTTCGATACATCTCGCACAGTTTGTACACTCGCCAGATAAAACAGGTAAACTCTCTTTACCTATCATATGTAACACTTGATTTTCTGGACATACTGCTTTACATTTCATACATAAAGTACAGTTTTCCTCTATATGTTTAACTCTTATAAGACTAAATTTACCTAAAAGTGAGTAAAACCCACCAAGAGGACAAATATGTCCACACCAACCATTTTTTAGTACAAATAGGTCAAAAAGAAAAATGATAAGCATTGCTGCCCAACCAAAACCTAAACCAAAAACAACACCTCTATGAACCATAGATATAGGTGATATAAACTCAAAAGCTGTAACACCTAAAATCGTAGATAAAACTAAACTCAAAGCTAAAACCCAATATCGTATATTACGAGATGCAGGTTGTTTTATACCTTGAACCTTATCCATACCTATTTTTTTTCTAGTGTAACTCGCTAAGTCGGTTACCATGTTAATTGGGCAAACCCAACTACAAAATGCTCGACCACCGATTAAAAGATAAAAAATCCCAACAACAGCAACACCAACTATTAAATCGGTAGCCATCGCAGCACCAGCAAATAGCATCTGTAATGCTGCATAAGGGTCACTCATTGGTACAAGATTAAAAAGCTTAGATGAACTAAGATTACCCATAAGGATACTCCAGCCCCAAGCATTTGCACCAAAATAAAGAACTAAAATACCAATCTGGGTAAATCTTCTTAAAAAGAGATACCTATAATTATTCCATAGTTTTGACATTAGTATAAATCCTCCAAATTTCCATTTAAAGAATTAATAGCACTATCTTTACTAAGTTCTGTAGTGGTCTTAATCTCCTTAGCATGTTCTAAACGCTTCTCGTCGTCTTTATCCCAACCTTTTATGTAATAATCACCAGCTTTACCAGTTGCCGTTTCACGAGGAAGGACAAATATCGCAGGTTTTTCAGTTACACAAGCATGTTCGCATAAACCACATCCAGTACAAGCATCAGCATGTACAACAGGTTTCATAAAAGCATGTTTACCAGTTCTTTCATTTTTACTATATTCTATCGTTATAGCAGTTCCAAAAATAGGACAAGCTCTATAACAAGCATCACATTGGATACCCCAATAAGCTATACAACTTTCTTTATCTACAACAGCTAAACCCATATCTGCTATGTTTATATCTAGTTTATCATCAGTTGTTACACTTTTTTCATCCAAAGCACCAGTAGGACATACTGGTACACATGGAATATCTGGACACATATAACAAGGTATATCTCTAGGTACAAAATATGGAGTACCTAAAGGTTTATGGTCGCCTGGTTTAGCGAGCATAAGTGTATCGTATGGACAAGCTTCAACACATAGTCCACATTTGATACAAGTTTTTAAAAAATCATCCTCTTTTAAAGCTCCTGGTGGTCTAAGGAGTAGCTCAGAAGCCGTAACTTCATCTATATAAGCACTCCATATAAACCCACCCATAGTAGCAAGACCAAAGCCTCTAGCCATATTGAGAATAAACTTTCGTCTATCAGTCATTGGTTGTTTTTTCTTTTTCTTTTCAGGTCTGTTTTCGCTCAAAACGATACTTCCCTTACCTTTAATTTAAAATTATGCTTTATATAGTTTAATAGCACATTTTTTGTAATCAGTCTGTTTTGACTGAGGACAAGTTGCATCTAAACAAACTTTGTTGATAAATACTTTTTCATCAAACCATGGAACAAATACAAGTGAACGAGGTGGTCTATTTCTACCACGAGTCTCAACACGAGCTTTTACTTTACCACGACGAGATTCAACCCAACAAAGCTCACCTTGTTTAAGTCCTTTATCTTTAGCAGTTTGTGGATGCATATAACATAATGCTTCTGGTACTGCACGGAAAAGTTCAGGTACACGCATAGTCATAGTTCC
>CAZSWW010000101.1:0-5423 GCA_964611265.1 uncultured Sulfurimonas sp.
ATATCATAACCTATGAAGAGATAGATAAGATGATGGATACTGCTTATGAGGCTATAACTAAACTTTAACTCTATCTTCTAAAGCACGAGTTAGTGAAAGTATATCTATATTTTCAAGGCTAACTCCTGTTGGAACACCTTGAGCTATCCGTGTGAAGTTTATATCGTAATGGCTTAGTTTATCTTCTATATATAGTATAACAGCATCGTTAGCTATCGATGGAGTTAGAGCAAATATAACATCTTTTATACCTGATTTTACTATATTTTCTAAGTATGAGATGCTTAACTCTTCTAGTGATTCTAAGACAAAATACCTACCATCAAAAAGTCCATTTTCTTCTAAAAGTAGTATATCTTTTGGGTTTTCAACTATACATAGTTGTTCTATATTTCGACTTTCATCACAACATATATAACAAAGTTCATCTTCACTCATACCACCACAAGAGCGACATTTTTTTAAACTACCAAGTGCATCTTCGATAGCATGAGATATTTTCATACCCATAAAACTATCTTTCATAGTCATATGGTAAGCTAGTCTTGTAGCAGATTTTTTCCCTATACTTGGTAGTTCATTTAGTGCATCTACTAAACGGTTAAATTTTGCTAATGAGCCTTTCATCTTTCTTTAGTCTCCTTTTTAGGAAGTAATATCCAAAGTTTTAGTTTTGATTTTAATTTTCCAGCTTTTTGTAGTGCTTTGTCTCCATATCCTAGAAAAAGATCGGCTCTGACTGCACCTTTTATCGCTCCACCTGTATCTTGTGCTAGAACTATTTGGCTAGTTTGTACATTGTCCACTTTTGCATCTAAGTATAGCATTGCCCCTAATGGGATATAGTGATGGTCTATGGCTACTGAACGGTTTGGAGTTAGTTCTATACCTAAAGCACCTGTAGCAGGTGTGTTACTTTTTGTAAAAAATACTAAAGAGTTGTTGTAGTTTAAAACTTCATCAACTCTTGATGGGTTTTTTTCTAACCATTTGTGTATGCTTTGTAGAGAAATATCTTCTTTTTTTATAGCTCCTATATCTATAAGGTATCTTCCTATTGCTCTGTATTTATGACCATTTTGGTTATCGTAGCTTACAAATATAGTTTTATTGTTATCTAGTATAACTCTACCCGAGCCTTGTATCTCTAAAAAGAAAAGGTCTATTTTAGAATCTGTATAGCAGATTACATCTGCATCTATCTTATCAAATTCTGACCTTTTATAGTATGGTATAAGTTTATTACCAACAACTCTACCTCTAAGTCTAAAATGTTTTAGTTTTGGGTATATGGAACTTAGATTTACACTAACTAAGTCTTTTGGTGTGTTGTATATGGGGTATTTGAATTTTTTAGTTTTGTTTAGTGAACCATAAAGTTGTGCTTCATAGTAGCCAGTTAGAAGACCTATATCTTTTGCATTTTTGCTACTTATTTTAAATGGTGTAAAATTATCTTGTAAAAATATTTTCGCATCTTTAGTTTGTTTTGCTTTTTGACATAATGCACCATATAGTTTTTTTGTCTTTTTAGTTTTACAACTATTTATAAAAGATTTTAATGCTTTATCGTAGTTTTCATCTTCCCAACTTGGTAGTGAAGAGAACTTTTCTTTTACTAAATGTGTTTTTGGCATTTTGTCAGATAAGATTTGTGGAGTTTTAGAACACCCTAGGAAAATAAACAATGTTAAAAAAAATATTAGTAGTTTCATAAATCAGATTATACTACATTAAACTAAAAACGATATAATCGCAAAAAATAATTTTAGAGGTAAAATATATATGCAAGAATTAAGTTATTATGAAATTTTAGAAGTATCACAAAATGCAGATAAGTCAACTATAAAAAAAGCATATAGAAAGATGGCTAAAAAGTATCATCCAGATAAGAATCCAGGTGATGAAGAAGCTGAACACAACTTTAAGTTATGTAATGAAGCATATCAATGTTTAAGTGATGATTCTCAAAGAAGTATCTATGACCGTTATGGAAAAGAGGGTTTACAAGGTATGGGTGGTGGTCGCTCATCTTCATCTGGTTTTGATGATTTGGGTTCTATGTTTGAAGAGATGTTCTCAGGCTTTGGTGGGGGTTCTCGTCGCCGTCAAAATCCAGCAGATATGGAAAAATACCCACTAGATATGAATATCGAGATGACGATAAGCTTTAATGAAGCTATATTTGGAGTAGAAAAAGAGATAGAGTTTAGATATAAAGATGCTTGTAAATCTTGTAAAGGTACTGGTGCTAAGGGTGGAAAACTATCTACTTGTTCTCAGTGTAAAGGTCAAGGTCAAGTTTATATGAAGCAAGGTTTTATGACTTTTTCTCAAACTTGTCCAGTTTGTCAAGGTTCAGGAGAGTCTGCTAGTGAAAACTGTAGCGATTGTCGTGGTGGTGGATATAAAGAAGTTAAAGAAAAAATCACTATAAAAGTACCTAAAGGTATAGATGATGGTAACCGTTTAAGAGTTTCAGGAAAAGGAAATATTGGTAAACGAGGTACTCGTGGTGATCTATATGTAACTTTTGATGTTCAGCCAGATAAGCACTTTCAAAGAAATGGTAATGATGTTTATATCGCTATCCCTGTATTTTTTACTCAAGCAGTTGTTGGTGAAACTATAAGCATACCATCTTTAACAGGTGAATTAGAATTGAAACTAGATGTAGGAACTAAAGATAAACAACATTTTACATTTAGAGGTGAGGGTATTGATGATGTTCATGGTCATGGTAAGGGTGATTTGATAGCACAGGTTGAACTTATATATCCATCATCGTTAAATTCAGAACAAAAAGAGTTACTTTCAAAACTTCAAGAATCTTTTGGTATAGAATCAAAACCACATGAGGGTCTCTTGGAATCTGCAATTGATAAAATGAAGGGTTGGTTTAAATAATTATGAATAAACAAAATCTCCAAAAAAAACTTTCTACATTAGCTCTGTCTATGTTTAGAAAGGATTTTTTTGGAATCTATCATGGGTCTATCTCAGCTAAAATAGAATCGAACTGTTTTATGATAAACTCTAAAGAGGCTATCTTTGATGATATAAATGAAACATCTTTGATAGAACTTTATTTTACAAAAGATTATCGTTGGAATCAAGCTAGTATAGATGCTTCGATACATCGCAGTATATATAAACAGATAACAGAAGCAAAATTTATAACTTTTTCAATGCCACCATTTACAACTGCTTACTCTTTAGAACATAATATTATCACTCCAAAAGATTATTTTGGGTATACTGAAATAGGTTCTATAGAGATAGTAGACCCAAAACAGTTTGATGATTGGTATGATAGAGCAGAGAGTCTTATAGCATACTATTTTCAAAGTAAAAAGACTAACATTATGGTTATTCGTGGTTATGGTGTTTATGCTTTTAACAGGGATTTACATGAGATGGCAAAAAAGTTAGCTATTTTAGAAAAAAGTTGTAGACTTTTGATGCTTGATACTAAACAAAGTGATTTTAATTTTGATTAAAAAGGTTTAAGAGATGGATAATTTAAGTGTATTACAAAATTATATAAAACATATAGAAGAGGCATTCATTATCTCTAAAACTGATAAAAAAGGTTTTATAACTTATGCAAATGATAAGTTTTGTAGCATTAGTGGGTATACTAGAGAAGAGTTACTTGGTAAACCACATAACATAGTAAGACATCCTGATGTACCAAAAAAGATATTTAAACAACTATGGGATACTATAGAAAGTAAAAAAACATTTACAGGTGTTGTTAAAAACAAAAACAAAAGAGGTGAAACTTATATAACTGAGATTAAAGTTTTTCCTATAGTAGTTGATGATGAGATTGTTGAGTATATATCTGTAAGAACAGATATAACAGCTTATGCTAAAGAAAAAGAAGATGATATATCGTTAGCGAAACAAAATTTTCAAAATGAGAGAACAAGATTTCAAGAGTTAGCAAATGTAGCCTATACCGATAGTTTAACAAAGATATTTAATAGACTAAAATTTGATGAACTAGCTAAAATAGAATTTTTAAGTGCAGAAAAATTTGACCTACCTTTAAGTATAGCTATTGTAGATATAGACCATTTTAAATTGTTCAACGACAAGTATGGGCATCTAGTAGGTGATGAAGTTTTAGTTATGTTAGCACAGTATATAAATGATTCTCTTAGAAATACAGATATATTTGCAAGATGGGGTGGTGAGGAGTTTGTTATACTTTTTAAAAGTACAAAACTAGAAGATGCTAAACTTGTTTCTGATAAATTAAGAGATGGTGTTTCAAAGTTAAAACATGAGTTAGCTGGAAATATTACAGCAAGTTTTGGTTTGACACAATACAAATATGGAGATACATTAACAAAAATGTTTAAAAGATGTGATGATGCTTTATATAAAGCAAAAGCAAATGGTAGAGATAGAGTGGAGGTTAATACATGAGTGAAAAAATAGATAAGATACTAGATATTTGGCATAACCATTTTAAGCTAGAAGAAAACCAATATACTGAGTTTGAACCATCTGATGTGGAGTATTTTGTAGGCTGTATGCTTTATAATCATTTTCTTTTTACACATGCCTTAGATACTATGAAAACTATAGATTTAAGTTATGACTTTTTAGAAAGTTGTGGAGAAGATGAGTATCGTAAAGTAAAAGAGATAGTTTCAACTATAGATATTTCTGATGAAAGAGAAAAAATAGTTTTCTTAAAAGAGTTTATAAAAGATTCACAATCTAAATACACTGAAGATGAACTATACCTTTTAAATAGATTGCAGTATCATGTAGATGCTTTGTTTGAAAGATTTGAAAATGACACAAAAGCTAGTCAAATAGTTTTTCAAAAACCAGTTAAAAATAAAAATCCACTTTTATGAAAAAGTATCTTATAACTTCAAGAGAGTTTTATACAGATACACCTGCTGTTTTTCGTAGTATTTTACATGAACAGTTAAAAGAGCATCTACCAAACTATGCTTTATATCGAGATAAGTCAAATCCTGATTATGATAAACAAGCTTCACATTTTGTTGAAGTTTGTAATCAGTTTGATGGTATAAAAAGTTTTATACATCAAGATATAAACTTAGCCTATGAGTTAAAAGCTACAGGTGTGCATCTAACCTCAAAACAGATAGATTTAATACCACAAGCCAAGTCTAAACATCTTGAAGTTATTGTAAGTACACATACTAAAGATGAAGTTATAACAGCCCAAGAACTTGGTGCAGATGCTGTTACTTATAGCCCTATATTTGCCTCTCCAAATAAGGGTAAGCCAAAAGGTATAAAAGACTTAAAAGATATTTTAAGCATCTCAGAGATAAAAGTTTTTGCCCTTGGTGGAATAATCTCTAAAGAACAGATAGAACTACTTAACGATACATCTGTTTATGGTTTTGCTTCGATTCGATACTTTTACT
>CAZSWW010000102.1:0-5370 GCA_964611265.1 uncultured Sulfurimonas sp.
CAGCAGCAGATGCAACTGTTGCAGCAAGTGTAGTACCTAAAACAAGTGAAGTAAGCTTACTAAATGTTTTGCTCATCTCTTCTCCTTAATCTTTATTTGAATATAAAAAATACTCAAACCATTTATAATTTTATAATATTGAACAAAGTGATAATTTGACTAAGGTCAAATTATATAATTAATTTTATTTTTTAAGAATGAGTGTTACTTTTTTGAGAGATAAGTTCATTTAAATCATTTTTTAGATTTTTTAGATTTTGAGTTGAAGTTATTAACTCTTCTAAAGATTGGATAATCACATCCTCTTTTTTTGTTAAATCGCTATTGTCTTTATTTTTCATTGTATAAAGAAATTTTAGTAAATTTTCTAAATTACTCTCTACCACTTCTAAAGATTTACAAGAGTGTTCCATAGACTTTATGGAGTATTCTATAGAAGCATTAGCTTTATGAATAAAATGGTTAAAATTAGTTGTCGCATCATATAAACTGACATTTGTAGAGATGCTGTTTTCTTCTAAGGGTTCTAAGTTTTTTATACTAGAGTTTTTAATCATTTTTTTTGAGATTAATAAAAACTTTTGTATAAAAATAAGTATCTTTTTTATCTGAGTAAAAAGGTAGATGAGAAGTGTTATTAGTAAAAAGAAAAAGGTGTATTCAATATTTTTATATATATTTAGTTTATTTTGTAATTCTTTTTGATACATATAGATAAGTTTGTCAAGTTCTATTGTAAGCTCTAAATTTATCTTATAGATGTTATTTACAAGTTTTTCTATAATGATACTAGAGTATGAAGTTGTAGTTTTATTTAGGTTTTTAAACTCTTGTATCTTTAGATAAAAATCACTGTATAAAGATGATGTGTTATCGTTTTTATTTTTTATTTTTTCTATATTTGAAAAAAGCCTGTTTATAGAATTATCAAGTTTAGAGTTTGAAATATTTTTATCTTTATAAGCAGAAAAAATATTTTTTGAAATCTCTTGTATAAAAATCTTTTGTTGATTTATACTGTTTAATCTTTCGTTGTTTAGATTGTTTTGTTTAGTAATATTGTTAAATAAAAATGCCAATAAGATTGAAAGTAGAAAAACAAATGCACCTGCTATTTTTATGTTAGTCATTATAAATCCTTATATATTGCTTCTAATGCGATATAATCTATTATCTTGATTTTCCCTTGTAATATATCGATAATGTTGTTCCGTTTTAGTCTTGTCAAAACTCTTGAGAGTGTAGCTGGTTGTATGTGTAAGATAAGTGATATATCATGTCTTTTTAGTTTGTTAAACATATCCAAATCAGATGCTATCATCATGGCAACCTTTGCTACAGAATCAAATATAAACTCTCTATTTACAAGATTTTGTAGATGTTTGGAATGTTTTACGACCTCGTTTGCAAACTCTAAACATAAAAGATTTTTATTTAAAAAATAATCATAAAATTTTTGATAATTTATGCTCAGTACAGTAGCATCCTCTAAAATCTCTATGTTTGAAAAAGAAACTAACACTTTAGAGTTTATATTTGAAATCTCTGATAGTAAAGAATTTTTGTATATATGGTAGAGGAAAACCTCATTGTTATGCTTATCTATTTTATAAGATTTTGCTAATCCATGAGTTAAAAAAAGCAGATTAGAATTACTTTTTTTTTCATAATGGACTATATAGTTCTTAGTATAATTATGGATAGTAGAGATAGAACTAAGCAACTCTATATCTTCTTCGTTTAAGGAGGCAAAAAAATCTATAGATGCTATTGTCTTTTTTATGGACAATTTTATATCCCTATACAATCTTTTTGTGATATATCAAATCTAAATAGTTGTACTTTTGTCTTTTCACTGCTGTATATATAAGAGATATTTATCTGTGCATCCAAAAAGCGTTTTGATGATTGACATAGACCTTTAGTAACTGCTTTTTGCATCCTTTGATGATCCTCTTTTTTAATACTTTCATCACTTTTTGAACCTGTATTTATCTCAAAATAGTAAAGCATCGTTGTATTTTTGGCTTTAACATCTACCAATTTTGTATATTTATCTACAGTTTGTGGAAGGGTACTTGAAATCTCTTTTACAACCATCTTTAAGATTTTTTTGTTTTGTGATGCTATTTCAGAAACTGGGAACTCTTGGTTTTTCATTTTTATATCTGCTGAATACAAAGAGATGACAACTATTAAGAGTGTAAATATTATTTTATTCATAAAAATTATCCATAATTAAATTGATAGAGTTCTTGCATAACCTTTTATAAGTACCTATGCAAAAAATCTAATAACCTGAGTTCGACAATAGAATGCCCTATATTTGGGTGTTTTATTGTCAAACTTAGGTTAATGATATTATACATAAAAGTATTGCTGTTTTAAATGATATAAATCAAGAGTTTTTAATAGTTCTTAAGCTAAAATATTTTTAACTAAACTTTAGGTTAAACATATGACAATTAAAAAAATTATTATTATAATATTACTATTGCTTTTTCATTTTTCATTTTTGTATGCAGAAAATTCTACTATGGCTATATCAAAAAAAATAAAAATAAAAAAAATCTACCCTATGGGTAAAAAAATCTTTGCTAAAAGATGCAAACAAGATATAAACTTAGCTAAATATACAGATATAGATGAACTAACTGAAGATATAAAAAACAAAGAACTTTGTAAATCACTAAGGAAAAAACAGTTTCAAGCATTATCTTTGTACCTTTGGGAAGTAAAAAGGTTTGGAGATGCTAAAAAAGTAGAAGAGAAGATAATTTTAAAAGAAGATGAAAAATGTCCAGTTTGTGGGATGTTTACATACAAATACCCTAGATGGGCAACTCAGATTTTTTATAAAGACAATGCCAATGAATATCATCACTCTTTTGATGGTGTAAAAGATATGATGAAGTTTTACTTTGATGCTAATGCATTTGGAGATTATTCGCACTTTCAAAAAAAGTTTATCACTAAGATGCTTGTAACTGACTACTATTCACAAAAAGCTATAGATGCTAGAGATGCTTACTTTGTTATAGGTAGTGATGTTTATGGACCCATGGGGGATGAACTTATACCATTTGATAGTGAAGCAAAAGCAAAAAACTTTTATATGGATCATAGAGGTATAAAAGTTATAAAGTTTAGTGATATTTTAGAAGATGAAGTTTATAAACTAGATGAATAAAAAAACTCTTTATCTTTCTTATGTATTTGTATTTCTAATCGGTTTGATTGGTATGGAAAGTATCTATCTTGTTAGAACTAAGAGTATGTCTAAAGATATGAAAGAGAAGAGAAACAGTTTTGTATCGTTAGTTGGGTTGGCTGATTTGGCTATATCTACAGAAGCTACTTACATTAGAAACAGAAGTTTAAGTACAGTTTTTTCCATCTACAAAGATGACCCAACCCTAAGGGAGTATTTCCCATCTAGCTATGCTATATCTTACTCACACATACAAGAGCAACCATGAAAAATAAAATAAATACCTACCTCATAGAGTATGCAATAAACTCAATACTAAGACAAAAAGTAAAAAGCTTTTTTACAGTTTTTGTTTTTACCTTTTTAACTTTTTTACTTACATCTGTTTTCTTTATAACAAACTCTTTAAGGTATGAGTTAGATGCTACACTAGAGAGTTTACCCCAAATCATTGTGCAAAAGATTAAAGCTGGAAGACACTACGATATAGATGAGAGTGTGGTAGATACTTTGCTTGAGATAGATGGAGTAGAGGATGCTTTATCTCGTGTTTGGGGTTACTACTACTTTGTAAATGCAGGGGTAAACTTTAGTGTGGTTGGTTTAGATGAGTATGAAAATCAGTACAAAAATAGTTTTGATAAGATTGTAAAAAAAGTTGAACTAGAAAAAGATAGTGGAAGTTTTATGGTGGTTGGTAGTGGTGTTAAAAAGGTTATGAACGATAGCTACTATAAGGAGTATTTTAACTTTGTAAAACCTGATGGAACTTTAAAAAAAGTAACCTTTGCAGGTGTCTTTGATGCAGATACTGAACTAGAATCAAACGATGTGATAGTCCTCTCAAAAGATACAGCAAAAGAGATATTTGATATGGATGAAACTAAAGCTACAGATATAGTAGTCAAAATCCAAAATCCAAAAGAGATAGCAATGATAGCATCAAAGATAAAACTCCTATATCCAGATACACGGGTGGTAACAACAGATGATTTAAAAGTTAGTTATCAAAATATATTTGACTACAAAGGTGGCATCTTTTTAGCTCTTTTTGTGGTTGTGCTTTTTACTTTTTTTATCATAATTTATGACAAATCAAGTGGACTAAGTAGCGAAGAGAAAAAAGAGATAGGGATACTAAAAGCTATAGGTTGGAGAGTTGATGATGTCTTGCAGGAGAAGTTTTATGAGAGTTTTATCATCTCATTTTTCTCTTATATGGTTGGGGTTGGTATAGCTCTTGGTTATGTATATATACTAAATGCACCGTTATTGCAAAATATATTTACAGGTTACTCGCAACTAAAGACTAGTTTTACACTTCCTTTTGTGTTTGACATACAAACTCTGTTCTTGGTGTTTTTTCTTAGTGTACCTACATATATAGGTGCTACTATAATCCCATCTTGGAGAGTTGCAACATTAGAAGCTGATGAGGTTATAAGATGATAGAGTTAAAAAATATAACTAAAGTTTATGAAGTAAACAAAAACAACAAAGTTATAGCACTGCAAGATATAAATCTAAAGATAAAAGAGGGGGAATTAGTTGTGCTAAAGGGTGCAAGTGGTAGTGGAAAGAGTACCATATTGTCGTTAATTGCATCTCTTAGTAAACCTAGTAGTGGGGAGGTTATAGTTGATGAAAAAAGAATCTCAAAACTACCAGATAACTTTGCATCTGTTTATAGAAGAGATAACATAGGTTTTATATTTCAAAAGTATAACCTTATACCATCTCTTAGTGTAAAAGAAAACATCATTCTCCCACTTGTCCCTTTAAACCCAATAGCACAAGATGTAAAAGCCAAACTAGATGTAGTTACAAAAAGGTTTAACATCTCACATAAAGTAGATGTCATTGTTCGTAACCTTTCAGGTGGTGAACAACAAAGAGTAGCCATAGCACGAGCAAATGTAAATGACCCTAAAATCATCATAGCAGATGAACCAACTGCCAATCTTGATGAGAAACTATCTTTACACTTTATAGAGATTTTAAAAGAGTTAAAAGCATTAAATAAAACCATAGTTGTAGCCACTCATGACCCTTTGTTTTTTGAGCTTGATTTTGTAGATAGATATGTTGAAATTCATAATGGAAAAATTTTGGTTTAACCATAGGTTAGTAACCTGAGTTCGACAATAAAAACACCCAAA
>CAZSWW010000103.1:0-5369 GCA_964611265.1 uncultured Sulfurimonas sp.
TTAAAGGTGTTGAGATTGGTGATGGTAGTGTGGTTGGTATAAACTCAACTCTTACAAAAAGTATAGCATCAAATGTTATAGCAGTTGGTAATCCTGCTAAAGCTGTTAAAGATGGTATTGTTTGGGTCAAATAGTTTAGATTTAAATCAAGTATTTTTCTTTTTTATAGTATAATTACTTAAAGTTTAATGAACAATTATAGCTAAAAGGTAAAGTTTAATGAGTGATACAGGTACAGTAAAACAAGAAAAAATAGTCTCAATGTTTGATGATATAGCACCAACTTATGATACAGCAAATCGTGTTATGAGTATGGGTGTTGATATATCTTGGAGAAAAAAAGCATGTGATTTATCATTTAAATACTATGGTAAAAACTCTATAGATAAGATAGTAGATGTTGCTTGTGGTACTGGCGATATGATGGGTTACTGGCAAAAACAAGCTACTAAAGCTGATATATCTATATCTGAATTAGTTGGTGTTGACCCATCAAATGGTATGGTTGATGTTGCTCGTGAAAAATTTCCTGATTTTAATTACCATATCTCAAAAGCTACCGAGATACCACTAGAGGATGCAAGTGCTGATATACTTAGTATCACTTATGGTATAAGAAATGTAGTTGAGAGACAAGAAGCATTTTATGAGTTTAATAGAGTTCTTAAAAAAGATGGTCTTGTTGTTATTTTAGAGTTTATGAAAGATGAAAACAAAAATATACTTAAAAAGATAAGAGATATATATATGCATAAAATACTACCTTATGTAGGTGGTGCTATATCTAAAAATCTTGAAGCTTACACTTACTTACCCGACTCTATAGAAAACTTTGTAACGATTCAAGGGATGCAAAAAGAGTTAGAAAAAGCTGGATTTGAGATGTTACATACTCAAAGCTTTTCTATGGATATTTCTACTCTTATGATAGCTAGAAAAAAATAAGGTTAATGAACTTTTTATCTAAAGATTCTTCACTTGAAGAGTCTATACAAAAAATGAAAATAGTTTTAGAAAATATCAACTGTGAAGTTATGTTTTCTAAGCAGATACACCCTTTAAAAAACTGTTACTCTGTTAATCTTGCATCAAAAGAGATACCAACTATTTTATACTCAAATGGTAAAGGTATCATCGAAGATGCTTGTGTTGCTAGTGCTTTTGGTGAGTTTATAGAAAGACTGCAAACAAATAACTTTTTTATAGATTTTTACTTACCAAATAGAAAATTTTACCCTGATGAAGTTATACTTAATTATGAAGACAACTATCTAAATGGAAAACTTTTAGAGATTTATAATCCAGATGGTGAACTTTGTGGTGATGATTTGGTTGACTTCAATAGTGACTATGAAGATAAGATAGTAGCACTACCATTTAAAAATATAAAAACGGATGAAGATATACTTTTTCCTATAAATATCTTAGCTAACCTTTATGTAAGCAATGGTTTAGCTACTGGTAACACACCTATAGAAGCTAAAGTTCAAGCATTAAGTGAGATAATTGAACGGTATGTAAAGATGGAGATTATCAAAAATGGTTATGCACTTCCAAAGTTTGAAGATGATGTTTTAAGAGAGTTTAAAACAGTTTATAATGATGTTAAAGCACTTCGAGAAAAAGGGTTTATAGTTGAGGTTTTAGATGCATCTTTAGGTGGTCTTTTTCCTGTAACTGCCATCTCTTTTATAAACCCTAAAGCATCTACATTATTTGTATCGTTTGGTTCGCATCCTATTTTAGGTGTATCGTTAGAGAGAACTATGACAGAACTTATGCAAGGTCGCTCTTTAGATGACTTAGATGTCTTTGATACACCCACTTTTGATATGTCTATAGTAGCTGATAGTTTTAACTTAGAATCTCACTTTATAGACTCAACTGGTAAACTAGGGTTTAGTTTTTTAAGTTCTAAAAAAGATTTTGAATTTTGTAATTTTAACTATAATGGTAGTTCTACATTAGATGAATATGATTTTTTAGTTAGTATATTAGATAAGATGGATAAAGAGATATATATAAGAGAGTATGATTATCTTGGATTTTATTCTTGCCAAATTTTAGTTCCATCTGTATCTGAAGTTTACCCTATAAGTGATTTGATTTATAACAATAAAAACAATGCAAAATTGGTTCGAGATATGGTCTTAAACTTTCAAGATTATGACCCTGAAGATATTTTAACAGAGATTGAACAGCTTGAAGATACTTTAGATGTTGGAAAATATATAGGTGTAATTTTTGAACATAGTTTTGTTATGAGAGAGTTTAAGTCTCAGATGCATATTTTGTTAGATAACTATGATGAGGTTTTAGAACTTTTAGAATTTAGTGATTTAAAGGTTAGTCATGTTGTTGTAGAACTTATCAAGATGCAAAATAATGGTTATAATTTTAAAGAGTATGAAAAAGCTCTTATAGATATTTTTACACATGAGAGATTAGATTTAGCAAAAGATATTTTACAAAAGAAAAAAACTTTAGTAGATTTGTCTTTAGATAATGATTATAATACAATGCTAAAAATATATGATAATATAGGTTTAAAAAAGAGTATTTAAATATTTCATTTTTATTTATAATTAATAAGAAAGTGTTAAAATATTGAAATATATATAAATTTTCTTAGTATTAAAAGAAGTAATAATAATGATAAAACATAATGCGTAATATTTTGATTATAGAAGATTCTAAAATCATTAATAATGTTATTAAAAAAGAACTTATAAAATTTGATTTTAAAGTTAGTCAAGCTTTTACATTGGCTCAGGCAAAAGAGTTGTTAAGTGTAGAGAAGTTTCATCTAATTATTTTAGATTTGCATCTACCAGATGGTGAGGGTTCAGAACTTATAGCAAATATACAGTCTTTGACAAAAACTAAAGTTGTTGTTCTTACTTCATTTCAAGATGATGATTTGCGAGAAGAGTTGTTTCAGTACGGTATACTTGATTATATTATTAAAGATAAGAACTTACTTTATTCTATATCTGAGATTATAAAGATTATCAATTTTATATCTTCTGAAGTAAAAGAAAGAATTTTAATCATTGATGATTCTAAGTTTATATGTAAACAAGTCAGAGTTATTTTAGAACCTAGAAATTATATGCTAAAAAGTGCTTATACTGCAAAAGAAGCATTAGAAATCTTAAAAGAAGAATCATTTGAATTAATCATCTTAGATATGGAACTTCCAGATATGCATGGAAGTAAAGTCCTTGAACTTATTAGAAAAGATAGCCGTTTTTTACAAATACCAATTTTAGTGTTATCTGGTACTTTAACACCAGACATCATTAGAAATGTATTAAAAAATGGAGCAAATGATTTTTTAAAAAAACCATTTGTTTTTGAAGAGTTTATCTTAAAAGTCGATTTATGGATAGACTATTTTAAAAAAGAAAAAGAGATTTTAGATAAAACTTCAGAATTAAAGTATATGAATGAAAATTTAAAAAAACTTGTAGAAGAAGAAGTTGAAAAAAATCGTAAAAAAGATGAAGTTATGTTTGTTCAATCAAGACATGCTCAGATGGGTGAAACTATAGCGATGATAGCTCACCAATGGAAACAACCATTAAATACAATAAGTTTAGCTATAAGTGTTATAGATATGGAGTTAGAAAACACTTTAGAAAATAATACTATTAGTGAACTTATGGAAAAAGTACATAAAAATATAGACTATTTAAGTACAACTATTGATGATTTTAGAGAATTTTTTAAACCACAAAAAGAAAAGAAAAAAACAAACTATAAGATTATTTTTGATAAAGCTTCTTTGTTTACACAATCATCATTAAGTAATCAAAATATAGAGTTTAAATTGGAGATAAAAGAGATTGAAGATTTTTTAAGTTATGAAAATGAACTTGTTCAAGCTGTGTTAAATATATTTAAAAATGCACAAGATGCTTTAGTGGAAAATAAAATCCAAAATCCAAAAATTTATGTAGAAATAGATAAAAAAAATCTATATATTTCTGATAATGCAGGTGGTATACCAGAAAATATTATCACAAAAATCTTTGATCCATATTTTTCTACAAAAGGCAATAAAAAAGGAACAGGTTTAGGACTTTATATGAGTAAAATAATTATACGAGAACATTGTTCTGGGTCTCTTTTTGTTGAAAACACCGATATTGGTGCTAAATTTACAATATCTTTATAAAAAGGCTAACTTAGTGAAACTTATAATAAAACCAGAATTTGTAGATAAATATAAAGATAATTATCCTTTAATTTTACCAGAATATATACAAGACTTTTCAAAAGTAGAAGTTGAAGGTAGTATTTTAAATTTATACAACAAAAAAAACAATTTCATAGCAAAAGGTTACTATGGAAAGCAAAATAAGGGCTTTGGATGGATTTTAAGTTATAAGGAAGATGAAAAAATAGATAAAACTTTTTTTATTTCCAAAATAAAATCAGCATTAGAATATAGAAAAGATTTTTTTGATGATGAAAATACCACTGCTTTTAGGATTTTTAATGGTGAGGGTGATGGAGTAGGTGGTTTAACGATAGATTTTTTTGATGGATATTATCTTATAACTTGGTACAGTGTAGGGATTTATAGATTTCGTGAAGATATATTAGATGCTTTAAAAGATAGTGTTGATTATAAAGGTATTTACCAAAAAAAACGATTTGATGCAAAAGGGATGTACCTTAAAGATGAAGATTTCGTTTGTGGAAATAAAGTTTTAGAAGAACCTATTATCGTAAAAGAAAATGGTATTAAATTTGCAATATATTTAGATGATGGTGCTATGGTTGGTGTATTTTTAGATCAAAAAGATGTAAGAAAGAGTTTACGGGACAATTATGTAAAAGGTAAAACTGTATTAAATACTTTTTCTTATACGGGTGCTTTTTCGGTAGCATCTGCACTTGGTGGAGCTAAAAAAACTACAAGTGTAGATTTGGCAAAAAGAAGTTTATCTAAGACAAAAGAGCATTTCGAGATTAATGATATTGATTTATCAAAACAAAGTATAGTTGTAGAAGATGTTTTTGATTATTTTAAATATGCTATAAGAAAAAAATTACTTTTTGATGTAGTAGTTGTTGACCCACCAAGTTTTGCTAGAAGTAAAAAAAGAGTCTTTAGTGCAAATAAAGATTATATAAATCTTTTAAAAGAGATTATACAAATAACCTCTAAAAATGGTTTGATAGTGGCATCAACTAACTCAGCAAATTTTAGTATGATGAACTTTCATGATTTTATAAAAAAAGCCTTTAAAGAATCAAATAAAAAATATAAGGTAGAAAAAAGTTTTTCTTTACCAAAAGATTTTAAAGTAAATCAAAAATTTAAAGAGGGTGATTATCTTAAAGTAGTATTTATTAGA
>CAZSWW010000104.1:0-5342 GCA_964611265.1 uncultured Sulfurimonas sp.
TTTTATAGATGTTCAAGGTACACTTATAAGTGATGCAGATAAAAGCCCTATAAAGGGAAGTATAGAGTTTATAGATACTTTAAATAGTAAAAATATACCCTATATGGTTGTAACAAACAACACTAAAAAAGCATCAAAATCGTTTTATGATTATCTAAAATCTATAGGGTTTAATTTTAGTTTTGATAACTATCTTGACCCTTTGATGCTACTTGAGAGTCGTGTACAAAAAGATGCAGTAGCTGGTTATGGAGCAAAAGAGTTTTTAGATACTTTAGAGAGTATGGGTTATACACTTGATTTTCAAAATCCAAAAACTGTTTTAGTAGCTATAAAAGAAGATTTTAGTGCTGATGAATATGCACAGATGATAGACTTTTTACTAAGTGGTGCAAAACTTGTAGGGATGCATGAAACATCTATATATGCTAAAAATAACAAACGATACCCTGGGGTTGGAGCAGTTTTAAAACTGCTAGAGTTTGCTACAAGTGTTAGTTATGATGTGGTTGGAAAACCTAGCGATGCTTTTTATAAAGAGGGTTTAAAAAGGTTAAAACTTCAAGATGAAAGTGCTGAATTTAGTAAGATAACTATGATAAGTGATGATGTTAAGGGTGATTTAGGTGGAGCTAAAGAGCTTGGTATGAAGACTGTTTTTGTAACAAGTGGAAAGTATAAATCTGCTGAGGAGATAGTTCCATTTTTAAAAGATGAGTTAAAACCTGATGAGATTTTTAGCGATATTGGAGAGGTTGTAGTATGAAGAATGAGGGATTAAAAGAGATTGGAAAATCATCTTTAACATTAGCAAATCTTGTTTTTGTTGTTTTCTTTTTAAATAATTATTTGCAAAATGATAGTCATAGTATATTTGGAATTATACTAACTATATATGCTGTAGTTATGTTGTACTATACAGGTTATGTAGCTATAAATAAGGGAGATAAAGATGCTTGAATTTGGAATTATTAGTGCTATTTTTGCAACTATAGCTTTTTTAGTTGTAAAAAATATACCGGATGTAAAAAATGAAATATAAAACACTAGATGATTGTAGAGTAGCAATCGATGAGATAGACAATGAGATGCTAATACTCCTTAACAAACGGATGAAAGTTGTTGAGAGAGTTGGCGAGATAAAGAGTGATACTGGTGGAGCTATCTATAGACCTGAAAGGGAAAAGGCTATCATAGAAAGACTTTGTCGGTTAAACGAGGAACAAAAAGGACTTTTAAACAAAGATGCTATTGAAGCTATATTTTTAGAACTTTTTGCAGTTTCAAGAAACTTGGAACTACCTGAGCGTATCGCTTATCTTGGACCTGAGGGGAGCTTTACCCATCAAGCTGCTGAGAGTCGTTTTGGTGCTATGAGTGACTACCTTTCACTTAACTCTATAGAATCAGTTTTTAAAACACTAGAATCTAAAAGAGCAAAATTTGGTGTAGTACCTATAGAAAACTCTCGTGATGGTATAGTTGGGGAAACTCTTGATTTGTTAGCAAAAAGTAGTGTGAAAATAGTTGCAGAACTTTATATGCCTATACATGTTTCATTTGCTACAAAAGCTGAAAAGTTGGAAAGTATTACTAAAATCTATTCTAAAGATAAAGGCTTTGGTCAATGTCGTGAGTTTTTGAGTGAACACGGTTTTAGAGATGTGGAGCAAATCCCAGTAGAATCAACTGCAAAAGCAGCGATACTTGCATCAGAAGATGAAAACTCAGCAGCAATTTGTTCACACATAGCTGCAAAACTCTATGGTGTTCCAACGATGTTTGAAAACATAGAAGATGAAGTAGATAATGCTACCCGTTTTGTGATTTTGAGTGATTTTAAAAATGGTATAAGTGGTCAAGATAAAACATCTATCTTAGTTCGTCTAAGAGATGCTGTTGAAGCTGGTGCATTGGTTCATTTTTTACAAGATTTTGATGAAGAAAAAATCAACTTGTCAAAAATAGAATCTCGCCCATCAAAAGATAAAGATGGTGGGTTTGATTACTGGTTCTATATAGACTTTTTTGGTCATATAGATGATGAAGCTATACAAAGAGTGCTAAAAAAACATACAGATGAAGTAACTTGGCTTGGAAGTTATGTAAAGGGTGAAAATTGAGATTTAACAAAAACTTAGAAAATATAAAAACTTATGAAGCTGGAAAGCCTATAGAACTTGTTGTTCGTGAATTTGGCATCGAGCCAAAAGATATAGTGAAGTTAGCATCAAATGAAAACCCTTATGGTTGTTCGCCTAAAGTGCAAAAAGCAGTGGTAGATATAGTGGTAAATATGGCACTTTACCCTGATGACTCTATGATGAAGTTAAAAGATGCACTCTCAAGTAGGTTTGGTGTTAAAGATGAAAACCTTATCATAGGTTCAGGAAGTGACCAAGTTATAGAGTTTCTAATCCATGCAAAAGCAAATGCTAACTCTAAAATACTTATGAATAGTGTAACATTTGCTATGTATGAAATCTATGCTAAACATGTTGGTGCAGAGATTTTAAGAACTACATCTCAAAAACATAATCTTGATGAATTTTACGAGATATATAAAGAACAAAAACCTAGTATCATCTTTTTATGTACACCAAACAACCCAACAGGTGATGCTATAGATGCAAAAGAGATGTATGAGTTTATATCAAAGATAGATGCAGATACTCTAGTAGTAGTAGATGGTGCATATATGGAATACACTAAGTTTAAAGATGTTTCAAAATCAGTTGAGCCAAAAGAGTTAGTAGAGAAGTTTAACAATGTTATCTATCTTGGTACATTTTCTAAAGCTTACGGACTTGGTGGTATGAGAGTTGGTTATGGTGTAGCTGATGCTAAAATCATAAAAGAACTTTATAAACTTCGCCCACCTTTTAACATAACCACACTTTCACTTGAAGCTGCATCTGTAGCAGTTGAAGATGAAGAGTTTGTGAATGAGTGTATAAAACTTAGTTTTGATGAGATGAAAAGGTATGAAAAGTTTGCAAAAGAGCAGAACATAGAGGTTATAGATAGTTATACAAACTTTGTAACTCTATGTTTTAATGATGAGCAAAATTCTACTCAAATAGCTAACAACCTTTTAAAAATGGGGATGATAGTTAGAGACCTTAGTGGTTATGGCATGAATGCTATCCGTGTAACAGTTGGTACACATAAACAAAATAGTCGTTTTTTCGAATTATTTTTAAAAGTTTTATAATACTTAACGACGGGATATAATGGATTTTAAAGTACTTTTTTCACAGTTAATCACTCTTTATGATAAATTAACTAAACAACAAAGAATTATTATAGCTGCTGCCATTGTAGGTATAGTAGCATTTTTAATTTTTATGGTTGTTTACACATCAAAAGATAGTGGAAATTCTAAATATGTAGTGCTTTTTGATTCGTTAAGTTCTGGAGATGCTGCAAAGGTTATAGAACAACTTGAAAAAGATGAAGTTCCATATGAACTACTTGATAACAATGTAATCAAAGTTCCAAAAAATGTAGTATATAAACAAAGAATCGCTATAGCTTCTATGGGGATACCAAAAGATGGTGGAGTAGGGTTTGAACTTTTTGATAAGCAAGAGTTTGGAGCTACAAGTTTTGACCAAAATATAAAATACCTTCGTGCATTAGAGGGTGAACTCTCTCGTACTATTAGTGCATTGATACCTATCGATAGTGCTAGTGTAAGTTTAGCTATATCTAAAAAAACTCTTTTTGTTGAAAAACAAGCAAAACCTACAGCCTCGGTTATGGTTACTGTTTTAGAGGGTAGAAAATTAACCAGTAAACAGGTTCGTGGTATTAAAAACCTAGTTGCCTCTGCAGTTGCTGATCTTATCCCTGAAAATGTTACATTGATAAATAGTGATGGAGAGATATTAGGTAGTGAAGATGAGATGCAACAGATGGGTGAATTGTCTGCTGTTCAACAAAGATATAAAACAAAAGAGGAAAAAAAGCTTCAAGAGAAGATAGTAAATGTTATAGCTCCTTTTGTTGGTGGTAGAGAAAAAGTTGTTGCACAAGTTAGTATAGAGTTTGACTTTTCTATAAAAAACTTAACATCTGAAACATTTGACCCTGAAAATGTTGTTAGAAGTGAACAGGTAAGTGAGGAAAAAAGAGAGGGTGCAAGACCAGCTGAAGTTGGTGGAGTGCCGGGAACAGTTAGTAATATAGGTCCAGTAGAGGGATTAAAATCTAACCAGCTAGCTGAAAAGTATGAAAAAAATACAGGAACTACCAACTATGAAGTTGGAAAAACTGTATCTACTATAAAAAGTCAATTTGCACGGATTAAAAAAATAAGTGCTGCTGTAATTATTGATGGTAAGTATAAGTATAAAAAAGATGCTGATGGTAACCCAACTGAAGAGATAGAATATATAGCACTTAGTGAGTCAGATATACAAGCTTTAGAATCACTCGCAACTCGTTCTATAGGTATAGATACTGTTCGTGGAGATAATATTAGTGTAAAAAATCTACAGTTTAAACAAGATAACAAATCTAGTCGTGATAATGCAGTATCAAAAATGCTAGGATTATCTGAAGTTTATTTATCACCTTTTTCAGAAGTATTCAAATATATATTTGTAATAATTTTATTGTTAATAGTTTATAAAAAAGTTATGTCACCATTTGCTGAAAGAATGCTTGAAGTATCTAAAGAAGATGATGAACTTGAACGACCTGATTTATCGTTTACGGAAGATGAAGATGATGATCTTGTTGGTAAAGTTCAAGATATGCGTAAAAAAGTTGAAGAACAACTTGGTATCGGTGGGAATTTAAATGAAGATGAACTAAAACATGAGGTTCTTTTAGAAAAAGTTAAAGCTCAAGCAGAAGAAGCACCTGAAGAGCTAGCATCCGTTTTAGAATCATTACTATATGAAGAATTTGATGATGAATCTGGACAAAGAAGGTAAAATATGGATTTAAACCAAACACAAAGAGCAACTTTTGATGAGATGAGTATGGCTGAAAAGGTGGCTATACTTTTAATGCTTTTAGGTGAAGAAGTTACAGCTGAGATATTCTCAAATATGAGTGTAGATGCTATTACAGAGGTTTCAAAATATATAGCTACTTCAAGTACGGTTGACAAGTCTATAGGGACAGCAGTTCTTGAAGAGTTTCATGCTATCTTTCAATCTGGTCAATTTATCACATCTGGTGGTATGGAGTATGCAAGAGAGTTACTTTATAGAACTCTTGGACCTGAAGAAGCTAAAAAAGTTCTTGATAAGTTGCAAAAAAGTATGCAAGAGAGTCAAAACTTTGCATATCTTTCAAAAATCAAACCAAATCAACTTTCAGACTTTATT
>CAZSWW010000105.1:0-5311 GCA_964611265.1 uncultured Sulfurimonas sp.
CAAATCAGGGTAAACCTATCATCTTAGATGACAACTCAAAAGCTGGACAAGCATACCAACGAGTAGCATCAAGAATATGTGGTGAAAAAGTTGATTTTGTTGATGTTGAATCACATAAAGAAAGTTTTATGCAAAAAGTTAAGGGGATATTTAAATAATGTTTCCTTGGTTTGGTAAAAAAAATAGTGCAAAAACGGCTAAAGATAGATTGACTATAGCGATAATGTCAGATAGATCAAACAATAGTTTTCCTTTTATAGATGAGTTAAAAGCTGAGATAATAGAGGTTGTTAAAAAGTATATAGATGTCAAAAAAGTAGATATTCAAAAAGAGACTCAAGATGGGGTTGAAGCCCTTTCTATTGATATTCAGTTAGAAAAATAGGCAAAAGGGTTTTAACCAAAATTATACAATAGAAATAAAAAATTGTACTCTATCATTGCAATCAAGGGACATTCATTAAAAATTTACACCACCAATAAGGTGGCTTAAAATTTTCACTAAATCCCCCTTAATTACAAGCATAGGTAAATTTTATAAATTTCTATTGCATAATTTGGGTTTAACTCTTTTGCTCACATTCTCTGTTTCTTTTTTCAAAAAGTTTTAAAATAGTTAAGAAAAAAGCAGTTATAGCAGGACCTAGTATCATCCCCCAAAAACCAAATGTTGAAAGTCCAGCGATTATAGCAAAAAATATAACCAACTCATTTAGTTTAGCATCATCATCTTTTAAAAGTTTTTTGTTTATCCATTTTATGATAAGTGGTTTTATAAAAGTATCTGCAATTATGGAGATAACAACAACAGAATAAATAGCTATAAATATCGCTCCTGAATTGTCCCCTATGTAAAACTCATATAACATAAATGGTAACCACATAACAACACCACCAACAACAGGCATAAGTGAAGCAAACCCATACATAATGCCAAATAAAAGACCATTATAACCCATATATGATATCATCACTCCAAACAGAGTTCCCTCAAACATTGCCGTTGCGATTATGGAGTAAAAAACAACATTCATAACAGAAGATAACTCTTTTATAAGCATGGTTGATTCTTCTATAGAGATTTGAACTATCCGTTTTAAAAAATCTGTTACACTAGAACTGTTGTATTGTATAAAAAAGTAAAAAACTATCACAAGTAGTGCATTTTTTACAAAACTAGCACTTATAGCACCTATATTTCCAGTCATACTTAGCAGATGTGTAGAGACAGATTTTAAGTCTATATCTGTTACAAAATCTTTTAAATAAGGTTTTGAAAATAGTAATATTTCTGGTGGATTTTGTATAGTTTGTTTTATAAAAATAGCTATGTTTTTAAATATTTCAGGTTCTATAGAGTTTAGTTTTATAGTTAAAGTTGTTAAAAAGTATCCAAGTGGAGCAAAAAATAAGATAGCTAAAAGAAGACTTGATATAAATGCTCCTGTTAGTTTTGATTCTGTTAGGTTTTCAAAATATATTTGGATATTTGATGTAGAGATTGCTAAAAGTGCTGCTATGGTCATACTAAATAAAAATGGTGCATACAGTAAGTACATCCAGTATAAAGCAGTAGCAAAAAGTATAGCTACAAAGTATTGTGCTTTCAAAATAATGTTCCTTGTTCTGAATCTATAGGCATATTTAAAATGTTGTAAGTTTCTCTTGTTGCTTTTCTACCCTTTGCTGTTCTCTCAAGATAACCATTTGCTAAAAGGTATGGTTCTAGTACATCTTCTATAGTCCCCTCATCTTCACTTAAAGCTGCAGCTATGGTACTAAGTCCCATAGGTCTACCTTTGTTTGATATAAGAAGTTTAAGTAGTTTTATATCCATCTCATCAAAACCATGCATATTTATACCTAACTCATCTAGTGCATACTTTGTTCTACTATGATTGATGTTTTCTTCATCTGCAACATCTGCAAAGTCACGAACACGGCGAAGAAGTCTTAATGCTATACGGGGAGTGCCACGACTTCTTTTTGCTATCTCTATAGAAGCTTTTTGTATGATAGTTTTGTTTAGTTTTTGTGAAGCTTGTTTTATGATTTTTGCTAATTCATCAGGAGTATAAAACTGCATTCTAAAACTCATACCAAATCTATCTCTAAGTGGGTTAGAGAGCATACCTGCACGAGTTGTTGCACCTATAAGTGTAAATCTTGGTAGGTCTATCTTTACAGTTTGAGCAGCTGGTCCACTACCTATGATAATATCTATACGATAATCTTCCATAGATGAGTATAAAATCTCTTCAACAGCAGGAGAAAGTCTATGAATCTCATCTATAAAAAGTATATCTCCCTCTTCAAGATTTGTAAGTATCGCGGCTAAATCACCACTTTTTTCTATCATAGGGGCAGCTGTTACTTTGATGTTTGCATTCATCTCATTTGCTATGATAAGTGCTAGTGTAGTTTTACCAAGCCCAGGAGGTCCATAAAACAAAACATGGTCAAGTGCTTCATCTCTTTTTTTACTAGCTTGTATAAATACTCCAAGATTTTTTTTAATCTGTTCTTGCCCTATGTATTCACTCCAAGCATCAGGACGAAGTGATACTTCAGTGCTTTCTTCAGAGTCAAACTTTTCTATCTCAACTAATCTTTCCATTTATGTTTCCTTAATAAAAAGATGCAAATAACCATAATAATTTAGTAGTTTGATGTTTTTAGTAACATCCATATTGTTTTGTAGCTCTAAAAGAAATTTTTTTAATTCAATTTCATCTAAATCACCAAGATATTCGTAGCTACTATGTTGTTCTGCATGAAGTTTTACTAAACGATGAGTTGGTGTTTTTGTATCTGAAATCCATAGTTTCATATTTTTTTCTTTTGAATTTTTTGTTTATATGCTTTAGGATTTAGATACTTTCCATGTAAGCTTGAGGTAGAAGCATTCTCTTCTAAAATAATTTGATTAGTTTTTGGTTGATATTTTGTTTTGTATTTTTCTTGTTTATCAACTGTTATATCTGAGATTAATCCATCTTTTAGGTTATTTAAAATAGATAATACAAGTTCTAAGTTTTTTTCTTCTATTGAAAGTTTTATAGTATTCATAATTTTTTAACATCTTTTTGATGTTATTATACTATAAAAAGTTCTTCAGATGTAACTCTAAAATCTTTATTTTAAAAAATAAGGATTTAATTTTAAAAGAATTAAATCAGCCATCATATTTCCAAACAATGTTAAAAACGAACTAATCATTAAAGTACCCATTATCACTGGATAATCATGACTAAGTGCAGACATAAAAAACAGTTGTCCCATACCCTCTATACCAAAGATTGACTCTAAAATAACACTACCACCAATAAGACCTGGTAAAGATAGCCCTAAAAGAGTTATGATAGGTGGTAAAAGATTTGGAACTATATAAAAACGAAGTAGTTGTTTTTGACTAAGTCCACGAGATAATGCAAAATAATAATAATCACTTTTTAAAATCTCTAAAGTAAGGGAACGGATATAGATTATCATACTTCCTAAACCAACAAATATCATAACACTTATGGGTAAAGTAAGATGCCAAAGCATATCTAAGTAGTTATAAACTCCTGTTTTTTCTTCTATGGAATGAAGTCCAGATATAGGGAATATATCTAAGTTTACACTAAAAAATATGATAAATAAAAGTGCCAAGTAAAATGATGGCATTGAAAAAGATATAAGGGAGATTTGACGGATGATATAGTCAGTTTTTTTATTATAATTAAGTGCTGACTTTATACCTAAGTACAATGATAAAACAAATACAATAATCAAAGTTACCATATTTATAAAAAGTGTTACGGGCAGTCTTTTTAATATCTCTGAGGTCACATCTTGACCACTTACAAAAGAAACACCAAAGTTCAAACTCAAAATATTAACAATCCAGTCTATATACTGTTTATATAAAGGTTTGTCTAAACCATAAACAGACTGTAATTGCTTAAGTATTTCAGGTGTCATATTTGGGTTCAATTCACCTGCACTAAAAAAACTATTTGGTGCAGAGTGAATTGCTAAAAAGGAGAGAATAGAGATCAACAATAGCATAAATGCTATGTAAAAAAGTTTATTAATAAGTTTTGACATAAAAGAATTATATCAAAATATCTCTTGATATATATTCTAAGCCATCTAAACTGTATATATTTTATACAATTGTCCTTTCATCTAAGTAAAATTTAACGAAGAAGATAATCCTTTTAATAGTTGAAGAATTTTTTAATTTTTTTATATACTTTTAACATTTAAGAGTGTATCATTTGTGCAAAGTATATTATAAAAAGGAAACTTAAATGAAAAAAGTGATTTTAGCGTTAGTAGCAACAGCTTCTTTATCTATGGCAAATGAAACAACTATAGATGCAACGATGAGTCTAATGAAACAAGGTATGGAAAAAATCAACAATGGTTTTATGTACAATTCTAAAGAAGATGTAAAAGCTGGTCTTTCAATCATAGAAAATGCAAACTCTATATTTAGTACAGTTGATGTGAAAGATTTTACAAAAAGTGAAAAAGTACAAGTAGCTAGAAATATCAATAAAAATCTTACTAAAGAGATTACAGCACTTAAAACAGCTATAAATACTGGTAAATATACAGAAGCTACAGCTGAATACTCTAAAGTTATGAGTAATTGTATAAGTTGTCACACAATTATTAGAGGTTGGTAATCATATTTATAATTCCATTTTAAATGGAATTATAAAGCCTCTTTAGCTTTTGCTATTAAGTTATTTATAGCATCTTCGTAAACTTTAGCTTCGCTCTCAGAAGTTGATTCAAATCTTGTTACTAAAACAGGTGTAGTGTTTGAAGCACGAACTAAACCCCAACCATTTTTAAAATTTATACGAACACCATCTACATCTATTATGTCTTTTATAGTTGGAAAGTCTGCATCTGGAGACTTTAGCATCTCTTTTACTTTGTCTATAATTTTAAACTTTTGTGCCTCTGTAGTTTCAACTTTTAATTCTTCAGTTGAGAAAACTTTTGGTAGTTTTTCAAGTTCAGCATCTAAATCAATCCCATCATGTACAAGTTCTAACATTCTAAGAGTTGCATATATAGCATCATCGTAACCAAAGTAACGATTTTTGAAAAATACATGACCACTAACTTCACAAGCCAAATCAGCATTTGTCTCTTTCATCTTTACTTTTAAGTTGGAATGACCCGTTTTATACATAATAGCATTGCATCCTCTTTTTGTAAGCTCATCATACATAACTTGAGAACATTTAACCTCACCTATAACAGTTGGCTTATCCATCTTCATAGAGTATAAAAGAGCCATCATATC
>CAZSWW010000106.1:0-5280 GCA_964611265.1 uncultured Sulfurimonas sp.
CTTGAGATACCATATCTGTTTCAGCTACAACATTTACCATAGTTTTTAAATCTTTTTGATATATCATAGGATTAGATTTTCCCTCTTTTATCTCTACAACTTCTGTAAGAGGTACCATCATACCTTTTTTATTCATAAGACTTAGTTGTGATAGTTTATTTTTAAGAGTTTTTAATGCCCCATCTTTAACTGTTTTACTTTTATCACTTAATGAAACAAATATGGATATTTGGTCATTTAATTCTATAGTATTTTTTACAGCAACACCCATACCTTCAAAAGCAAGATAAAGTATCTCGTTAACTTGTTTAACAGATAATCCACTTTTGGTAACTTTATCAGATATAGGATTTAGTGTATATTTTTTATAAACCTCATCAGCCATAACATCAACATCAACTAGACCTTTAGTGTGGTTAAGTGTATCAGCTACTTCTTTAGCTAAAGATATAACCTTTTGATTGTTTTTACCATATACTTCAACAACTACAGATGCTAGAGTAGGTGGGCCAGCTGGCATCTCTATCATTTTTATACTTGTACCATCAACTAATCCTTCACAACTATTTTGTATAACAGGTCTTAGTCTTTGAACCATGTTGAATGATTTTTCATCTCTTGTATGTTTATCAGTAAGATTTACAACTATCTCTGCAAACTCTTCACCTTTTTTCATACCACTACCTTTAACAAGACCAGCATAATCAAGAGGCGAACCTTGACCTAAAAATAATTCTAAATCAGTTATCTCTTTTTCTTTATTTAGTATATTAGCAACACATTGTGTTACATTTTTTGTTTGATAAACTGAGCTACCTTTTGGTGCATCAATATATACAGTAAAAGTATTTGTACTTTTCCCTGGTAACATTTTTGCTAAAACTATTTTAGTTGGTAACATCATAATTGAACCAGCTAAAGATGCAAGTATAAGTAATATAACAAGTAAACTTTTTGCCGGTTTGTCTAGGATATCAAATACAAAGTTTTCAAATCTTGAACTTTCGTGCTTATGACTCATATTATAGCCCTCTCTTTTTGTCGTGTTTTAATAGCTTTTTACCAAGATAAGGGGTAAAGATATATGCGATAAATAGTGATGCTAAAAGAGCAACAGGAACATTATAAGGGATAGGTTTCATAAATGCACCCATCATTCCACCAACAAATGCCATAGGAATCATAGTCAAGATAATAGCTAGAGTTGCAACATTTGTTGGAGCTCCAATCTCATCTGTTGCAGTTATAAGCAGTTCATCCATATCTCTTTTTTCACTTCCATGTTCATGCATATGTCTATGGATATTTTCTATAACAATAATTGCAGCATCAACAAGTAATCCAAGCGATAATAAAAATGCAAAAAGTGTAATTCTATTGATAGTTTGGTCTCCCATATAAGCTACAAACAATGTTACAGATAATATAGCAGGAACAGTAAAAGTAACTATTAGAGATTCTTTCCATCCTAAGAAAAATACCAACATAACAGCTATAATAACTATTGTTATAACTAAGTGATGAACAAGTTCATTTACTGCTTCGTTAGCTCTTTCTCCATAGTTTCTTGTGATAGAATAACCAATACCAAGTTTTTCTAGTCTATCTTTATTTTCTTCAAGAAGTTCTTTTACATCATCTGCTACAAAAACAGCATTTGTCCCAGCTAGTTTTGATACTGCTAGTGTTATTTGATCATAATAACGTCCATCTTTAAAGTAAATAGCTGCTGATTGTTTATTTTGTTTATCTATACCATCTGTAACGGTTGCTACATCTTTTAGATAAATTGGACTTCCCATATATTGTGCAACAATTATGTTTTTAACATCATCAACAGAGTCAATTACATTTTTTATACCAAAAACAACAAGTTTATTATCTATAGTTTTTGCTTTTACACTAGGAACTCTAACCGAGATAGATTTTATACCATTTACAATTTGTCCTAAAGATAGATGATAACCTTTTAGTTTTGCTAAATCAACATTAACATTATATTGCTCTTTATGTTGACCTTTTAGTTGAGTTTTAGAAACATTTTCTATTGCACTTATATCTTTTTTCATATCTTCTATAACTTTAAGATATTGTGGATAGCTAATCTTTTTTTCTTTTTGATAAAATGCTATACCAACTATAGGTATATCTATATCTATATCAAAAGGCTTAACAAGTGGTTGCATAATATTTTTTGGAAGCATATCCATATTTTGCATCACTTTATCGTATAGTTTTAGGTTTGAACTCTCTCTATTTTGACCAATATAGTACATAACATTTACAACTGCTACATTATCCATACTCATAGAATATATATGTTCAATCCCTTTAATCTCTCTTAGTTTTTCCTCTAACGGTTCAACTATGATTTGCTTAATCTCTTTAGGTTTTAGACCAGGAGCAGGGATGATTATACTACCACCACTAATTGAAATTTGCGGGTCTTCCTCACGAGGCATTATCTCTAATGACATATAACCAATAGCTAGTAAAAATATAGCTAAAACAGCTGTAAGTGGATTATACAGAAAATTTTTAGCTAACTTACCAGCATAGTCAGTTACTTTGATATGTGATAAATCTTTTTCTTTCATTTTATTCAACCTCTACATCAACAGTAGCATACATCCCTGGATATACAGATTTATTCATAGTTTTAAAAGAAACTTTGATTTTAAATGTGTGTGTCATAGGGTTTGAGTTTGGTATGATTGCAGATATAGTACCTATAGTTTTTATACCTAGTGATGGTATATTAACTGTAACTTTTTTACCATAAGATATTTTTGACATATCACCTTCTGCTATCTCTGCCGAGATTTTAAGGTTACTAAGATCTGAAAGTATTATAGCTGGCATACCAGGCATTGCCATCTCACCAACTTTTATATTTTTTGATACAACCACACCGTTGTTTGGTGCTTTGATTATAAGGTATTTATATTGGTTTTTTACCTCTTCTAGCCTTGCTTTAGATATAGATATCATATCTCTAAGATTTTTTTCTGCTAGTTCTAGATTTTCAACTTCATATTTTGAAACCATATCTTGAGCTAAAAGTCTTCTATGTCTATCAAGGTTTATTTTGACATTTGTGTATTGATTTTGATACATTTGAAGACCAAGCTCTGCTTGTCTTTTAGCTGAATCTATCTCTCTTGAATCAATTTTATATAAAATTTGATTTTTTTTAACTCTTTCTCCATCTGATACTTTTACATCAGTTACAAAACCCATAAAACGACTTGTTATCATTTTTTGATTGTCAGATATAACTGTTCCTGATAATGTTAGTGTTTCAGCTACAAGAACTGAACCCAATGCTAGTGTTGTTAAGAATTTTTTTACCATTATTTGTAGTCTCCATTTGATATTTTTTCAAGTGCGAAAATTCTTTCATTTCGCTTGTTATTTGCTATCTGTAACTCAAGTATTTTTTGAATTTGCTCAGATTGTTTGATGATAACATCACTCATAGAAGTTAGTTTTTCTTTATATCTACCTTCATAGTTTTCATAAATAGCATCTGCTAAAGCCAACTCTTTTTCAAGTGAAGCAATTTCGTAGTCAACAGTTTCTATCTCAGTTCTAATTTTTTCTACTTTTAAGGCAATACCTTTTTTTGCAAGTTGAACTTGAGTTTGCATCTTCATATATTGGATTTTAGATTTTTGAATTTCAGCACTATCTGAACCACCATTAAATATATTCCAAGTAATTCTAGCACCAACTGTATAAGATTTATGCTTATCCATATCACTCAAAAATGAATCATCAGCAGTTGAAAGTTCACCAAATGCTCCTGCCATAGGGTAGTATGCAGATTTAGAAACTTTTAACATATTTTTTCTAACTTCTAAACCTTGTGTAGCTTGTTGAATATCTAAGTTGTTTTTTAAAATCATATCGTTAGTTATACTTGGCATTTTTATATGTTGAGTTGGTGTAGTTATGTCATCAACTTTTTGATTTAGTAAAAAACTGATTAAATGCAGTAGTAGTTTTTGATTTGATTGCATCTGAGAAATAAGTCTCTCAACATTACCTTTTTTAGCTTGAACTTCAAGTAGATCAACTTTCTTAGCATACCCTACATCTATCATACTTTTAGTTGTATTTTCTAGTGTTTCTATGTTGCTTAAAATCTTTTTTAAATGCTTAGTAGATTCACGAAGTAAAGCCATATCATAAAAACTTTTTCTAAGTTGATATATCTTCTCATGAATAACTTGATCTTTTTTTAAAGATTTGATTTTAGTCATAACTTTCATTATCTTTTCATAACTACTTAATTTAAAACCAGTAAAAATTGGTAATTTGTAAGTAAGTTTAGTTTGAAAAAAGTTTCTACTATCTGGATAGTTTAAATCATTTGGTTGAACATTTAGGATGTTTGGATTTGTACCATCAAATTCTGAAAATCCAAAATCCCCAAATGTAGCCTCACGAGATGTAAGTTTAAATCCAAAAACATTACCTGCATCATCACTTCTTGAAAAATTTTGAGTAAAATCTAATTTACCCCAATTCATCCCTTGAGTTTTATCTAAATCTGCATAGGCAGATTTAATATCTAACGAAGCAGATTTAATTTCTAAATTTTGTGTTTTTAGCATCATAATGGCATCATTTAATCTGATAGGCTTATGATCGCTAATATTTGAAGCATTTAAAATCAATGCTGTAAACAATAAACTAATTATTTTTATCATTAATCTTCCTTATAATAAAGTTTGAATTTTTATTATAGCATATATTTTATTATATTATAACTATAAAAAAATAAATTAAATTAATCATATTAACTTTACTTATGATAAGATTTTGTTTTTATTATAAAGCTTAGATTGAAAGGTTAGTTATGTTGTTATGCGATATTGGAAACACATCTTATCATTTTTTTGATACAGATACAAAACAAGATTATAAAGAAAATACAAAAGATTTTAATCCAACAGAGATTAATAAAACAATTTATTATATCTGTGTTCATCCTAAGATAAAAAAACTTTTAAAAGAGTTTTCAAACTGGATAGATATAACAACTATGATAAATTTGGAACAATACTACGATACTATAGGTATAGATAGGATAGTAGCATTAGAAGCTATATATAATGGAGTTATAGTTGATGCTGGTTCAGCCATAACAGTAGATATAAAAAAAGATGGTATTTTTCAAGGTGGATTTATCTATGCTGGAAGTAGGGCTATGGCTCAAACTTACAAAAATATTTCATCTGCTCTTGATTATGAGTTTAATTTCGATATAGATTT
>CAZSWW010000107.1:0-5240 GCA_964611265.1 uncultured Sulfurimonas sp.
AAAAATAAAATGTATGTTATTAGAATTAGCGATTGATAATTAAACATTTTGTATGTTATTTGTTATATATTTTATATAACATACAAAATGTTGCTTAAAAAAATGATTTTATATTTTTAACTTTAAAACTATAAGTGTAAAAGTTCTCTAACAATATCTCTATCATCAAAAGGTAGTTTTTTATCGTATATGATTTGATGAGATTCGTCGCCTTTTCCAAGAATCACTACAACTTCATCTTCTTCTTGGTCATCTAGTGCCATCTCTATCGCTTTCTTACGATTTAGTTCAACTACTACATTTGTTTTATCTGTTATGCCTGTTAGTATATCATCTACTATGCTTTGAGGGTCTTCATATCTTGGGTTGTCACTTGTTATATATACTTTTTTAGCTAAAGATGATGCTACTCTACCCATAAGTGGTCGTTTTTCTTTATCTCTGTCTCCACCTGCACCAAAAACTACTAAAAGTTCTTTCTCTCTAAGTGCATTTAAAACTTGTTGCATACCATCTGGAGTATGAGCAAAATCAACTATAACATTTGGTAGTTCACAAACTTGCTCCATTCTACCACTAACACCTGCAAAATTATCTACAACTTCAACTATCTCTTCAAGTTTTTTATCTGTTAAAATATCTACTGCTGAGATAGATGCCATAAGGTTATAAAGGTTGAAAAAACCATGTAGTGAAGATGTAAAAGGGACTATATTTTGAAAATTTTGGATGATACCTGTAGAAGCATCATTTAGTGAATAAGCCATTAACTTATATGTTGCTGGATTTTCTATACCGTAAGTAAAAGTATTTTTGATGTTAAAAGACGCTTTTGTATCATCTTTGTTTATAAGCTTTTTACAATCATCTTGAAAAAAGCTATTTTTTACAGCGATATATTCACCCAATGTCTTATGATAATCTAAATGGTCTTGAGTGATGTTTGTTAGTATCTTTAACTCAAACTCAATACCCTCTACCCTCTTTTGAACGATAGCATGCGAACTAACTTCCATTATGAAAAATTCACACTCTGCTTCTACTGCTTGGTAGATATGTCTGTAAGTGTTTAAAACACTAGGAGTAGTTAAACTTTTATCTTCAAGAACTTCATCATTCATAAAAAATCCACGAGTCCCCTGCATAGCAACTTTATAACCCAAATCTAGTAAAAAAGAGTATATAGCAGATGCTGTTGTAGTTTTACCATTTGTACCTGTAATACCTATAATTTTAATCTTATCAAGACCAAACAATGAAGCTATATCTTTAACATTGATGATAGAATGGGCTTTATTTTCTTTTGCATTTTCAACATATTTTTCATTTTGTGTTGTTTTTACAAAAGCTGTTTCTTTATCACACTCTTTTGAGTTTTCGGTTACATATCTAAAGTCTTGGTTTGGAAGTTCAATTTTCAAGTTTTTTACCCTTTGAGAGTTTATCAAACAGTTTAACAAATTGTTGATTGTTTGAATAAGTGCTAATTGCACTTTCTAAGTATGTTAAAGCCATCTCTGTAAAATTATTTTCTATTAAATTATCTAAAAAGTCTATAAAATCATCTTTTTTAGTGATGATAACACGAGTTGAAAACATAATATTTTCAAATATCTCTTTAAAATCACCATCTTCTGCAACTAATTTTTTAAAATCTTGATATAAGATTCCATTTTCAGCTTCAAGAGTAGAGCTTAAAGGTTCAGCAAGTATTTCACCTAATTTATCTAAAGCCCCATCCATATTTTGAAGAAGTTCATTTATGATGCTATCTGCATTTTCTTTGTCTTCCTCTTTTAAAACTTCATAATAATCAAACAATGCTTCAGCACCAGCTTCACCACTTAGTGCCATCTCTGAAAGGATAACACCATTATAAGCCTCTTTAGAATGTGGATAGTTTTGTAAAACCATAGCAAACTTTTCCAGTGCATTTTTATAGTCTGATTTTGAAAAACTATCATTTGCTTGAGTTAAAGTTTTATATTTACTTATACCAATCATCATGCTATCTTTACAGTTTGTCTATATCATTTTCCATACCAACTGGCACATTTATAACCTCTAACTCTGGATGAATATCCATTCTTAGTTGTCTCTCAACTCCATACTTTAAAGTAGTTCCACTACTAGCACAACCTATACATGCACCCTTTAACTGTACATATACTTTAGCATTTTTAACAGTTATAAAAGATATATCACCACCATCTAGTGCCAATGATGGACGAACTTTATCTATAACATTTGATACTGGAGTCATTAACTCTTCATCAGAAAATGGGATCATTGAAATAAAACCTTTAAATATATTATTTTAGTACCGTAAAATATGATAAAATCACTTAACAAGTGCTAAAACTATTAACTAAGTGCTAAAACTTCAGCTACATAAGATGGTTTTCTCATACCAACTAGGATATAGTCAATATCTGTTTGCTCTTGTAAAAATCTTAAAGAACACTCTTGCATCTGTAACATACACTCCTCGAAGTAAACACTAAACATTTTTTTAGTTTTTTGTGAACATTCATAAGCTACCATATCTCTATAGCTATTTAAAAAATTATCTATAAGTGTTAAGAGAGTTTCTTGAGCATCCTCTTCTAAAAGTGCCACTATATTTTTTATATGTTGTATAGCTTGTGTATATAAAAATCTATCGTAATCTTCTACTGAACCAAACTTATGTTTAGAAGTGTCTAACTCATCAAAAAGACTATATAGTGGCTTTAAAGTTTCGTTATCACAAACTTCTAAAAGTTCATTTAGGTTATGATAATACTCATCATTTTCATAATACTCAGCAAGTCTGTAAACTTTATTGTTAAATATTGTATTTAAAGAACGAGAGGTTAATACTCTTAGATTATTATTTTTAGCCCAAGAAGCACATCTTAAGCCATTTTGTTCAACAATATTTAGAGGAAACTCTATAGTAGAAAAACTATGTTTTTTATTTCCAGCATCTTTAGCTGATAAGTTTGCAATATCTACCAAATCTTCATATGGTAAAAACTCATCAAGAGAGTGTTCTAAAGAAAAATTTTCACTACTTATACCATAAGAGTTAAACTTACCTTTTTTTATCTCATTTTCTAACTCTAAAAATACTTTATAAACTATTTTATTCATACCATCAAGTCTATCATCTTTTGATATACCTTTTTCAATAGCATCTAAAAGATAGTATTCTAAGTTATGTAGCATAAAACAATCTATCTTATCTACTTCTAACTCTTTAAGTGTAATTTCCAAATTTTTAGCAATATCACCATCTTCTTTAAAATTAAATTTGCTAACTATTTTTATATTATCTATCATTTCAGCTTCAAACTCTCGAAAAGCTATAGCTATAGCACGAAGTGCTGAACCATCAAGATAGTCTATAGAAGTATCTATGAGATTTACTCCTGATTTTATAGCCTCTTTTAAAGCTTGAATATGTAAAGGGTTGTGTTGTGAGATTTTTTGTGTACCAAATGCAAAATTTGCCATGTTATTTAACTTTGTTGAGATATATAGGGAGTTTTATACTTCATCTAAAAAGATGAAGTATAAGGTGACTTACCAAATTAGATTATACTAATTCAATAAATGCCATAGTAGTAGCATCACCACGACGGATACGAGTTCTAGTAATTCTAGTATATCCACCAGTACGCTCAGTATAGTTAGGAGCGATTTCGTTAACTAATTTCTTAGTTGCTTCTTTGTTTTGAAGTGATGCAAAGATAGCTCTGTGAGCATTTGAATCACCCTTTCTAGCTACTGTAATAAGCTTTTCAACATAAGAACGAGTCTCTTTAGCTTTGATAACAGTAGTTTCAATTTTACCATGTTCAATTAACGCGATAGCAAGGTTAGCTAATAGTGCTTTTCTATGAGCAGAATTAGTTCCTATTTTACGGTATCCATGACGGTGTCTCATCTATTATTCCTCTTTTTAAACCAGTTTTATACGGTTTCTATTTTCTTTTTTAATGCAGTAACTACATCATCTGCAAGATCTGCACCAACTTCAAAACCAAATTCTTGGATTTTTTCTACGATTTCATCGTAAGATTTTTTACCAAGATTTTTAACATTTTTAAGATCATTAGTACTCATAAGCACTATTTCACCAATAAGTTTGATGCTTGCACGATCAAGACAGTTAAAACTTCTTGCACTTAAACCTAAACTATCTATATGAGTAGATAATCTTTTAAGATCAGGGTTTTCAGTTACTCTCTCGATAGTAGTTGGAGCTTTAACACTGATTTCAGAATTAAATACTGCTAGTTGAGTGTACATAACTTCTAAAGAGTTTCTAAATGCTTCAACTGGTGAAATTTGTCCATCAGTTTTAATGTTTAAAATAACTTTTTCAAAGTTAGGGTTATCTTCTACAAGTACATTTTCTATCTTATAAGTAGCACTACGAACTGGAGTAAAGAAAGCATCTAGTGCTATATATCCATCTTCAAGTTCATCATGAGTATCTTCACTAGCTACATAACCAATACCTTGTGCTATCTTAATAGTAAAATTAAGAGTAGAATCTTCGTTTAATGTAGCAAGTGGAGCTTCTGGAGTTACCACTTCAACTTCATCATTACCAAGATCACTACCAGTTATCACACATGGACCAGTAAAAGTATAATTTATTTCTGCTTCAGTTGCTTCGTTTAAAAGCTTGAAACGGATCTCTTTAAGATTTAAAATAAAATCAGAGATATCTTCAAGCATACCACGAACTGAGTCAAACTCATGTTTAGCACCTTCTATTTTGATAGAAATCGGTGCATAACCAACAGATGAACTTAATAAAAAACGGCGAAGTGGATGAGCTAAAGATATTGCATATCCTGTTTCAAAAGGAAATGCACTTATATTTGCTTCATTTTCACTAATCTGTTCTACCTCAAACTCTTGTGGAGCTAGTGGAGTAGTTTTAATTTTTTTCATATATTACGCCTTTTTATTTAGTTACTATTTAGAGTAAAGCTCAACGATTAAACGCTCTTCTACAGGGATAACAACTTCTTCACGCTCTGGAAGACGAGTAAATATACCAAATACTTTATCAGCATCGATATCAACCCATGGTGCTAAACCAGTTTGATTTGTAAGTTCCATTGCACGTACAACTTGTACATTTTTCTTAGAACTTTCTTTGATTTCGATTTTTTGACCAGCTTTTACACGGTAAGAAGCGATATCAAGTTTTTTACCATCTACTAAGATATGACCATGAG
>CAZSWW010000108.1:0-5192 GCA_964611265.1 uncultured Sulfurimonas sp.
TCAGCCCATACATCTTTTTTCAAAACTAACTTATACCTATCTGATGTAGTTTCTAATATAGTTATACCAAAATAAAGATTAAATTTTAAAGCTTTTTGATTTGTCTTTAATACTTCGGAATAAAGTATATCTGACTTAGTAAAAAGGTATTCTATAAACATATAAGTAGCGAGTGAAGATATAAGAGGTGCATTTTTTTTAGTAAAAAATATTCCCCACTCTGTTACTGCATTATCTTTAAGTTTATAGTTTACACCACCAACTATTTTATCATCTATAAACAAAGCAAAGTAATTACCATCTGTTGATTTTAACCAAGATAGATGCTTATCAAGTGTTATAATATCTTTACTATTTGATGCCTCTCTTATCTCTTTTTCATTACGAATATCTAAAAGTTCTTGATGCTCTTTAAGTGTTAAATCTTTATAATTTTTAAATATCCACATCTATAACCCTACATAAACTCTGCATCATATCATACCCATCCCATATAGGGGAAAATTCCATAGCCTTACCTAGTGATACAACTCTATCTATACCTTTTGGTTTAGAGGTTTGAAAACTCTTTTTTATATCTTCTTTTGTAAAACCATAAACACTTAATGTTTGATGCCCTCTATCTACCTTATCCAACAACTCATCTAAAGTTTGTAAATCCACCTCATAAAACAGACCAAGCCCACAATGGCTTTTACTTTCTAATGCTTTTATATTTGGTAGTTTTACTTTAAAGATATTGTTTTCATTTTTTATGGATACATTATGATTTAGAGCAAGTTTTATCTCTGCCATAAGTTTATCTACACTACCTTTTTCATCAAAGATAGTTTCTTTTTCCTCTATAAACTTTAAAAACTTTTCCCAAAATATATCTTGAAGATTTTGAGTTGTATCTATCCAACAGATAGCTTTAACAGATGAGCAAGCTTGTTGCATAAAAGTTATACTATCACGATAACATTTTTCTAAAAAATTGTTTGTTACCTCATCTTTATCTTTTAGTTTTATAGCTAGTAGTGAAAACTTATTTGCAAAAAGAAGTTCTGTAGAAGTTGCTTTTAATGGTAGTTTACGGATATGAGATATAGTGTTATCCCCACCCCAAATAACTCTAACATCACACATCATAGAAAACTTTGTTGTGATTTTATCATCATGTCCATAACTAACAATCATCATCTTTTTAGATACATTTTCATAAGTTGTTATGGTTTTAGTTAGTATATCTAGTAACATCTGCATCTGTGGAGTTATGTTTTGACTAACACGGACTATGTTGCTATTTCCTACAAACATAGATAACAAAAGTGAGTATAAAAATATAGTATCTACATTGTTTGGTGCTATGTGAAACACAACACCTCTAGCTTGTATAAGTTTATCTTGTGTACTTTTTATAAACTTTTGTTCTAACTTTTTTATATGTGCATCTCTTAACCAAAATCCAAGAGCAATAAGTTCAGGAAACTCTTTATACTTTTTTGATAAAAGTTCTAAAGATAGTTTATGAGTAAACTCTAAAACTTCATCATCAAAAGGTTTAACAATCTCATCTGAGATTTTATCATTTAACAAATGTATCACTGCATCCCCTTACTTGAGCTTGAGCCACTCTACCTTTTATAGAAAAATACTTACCTTTTCTTCCACAACTACAATCATCTTCACCCAAAATCATACCTATATCTTCACTAAGTAAGATATGACCTGCATAACTCTTTGGTATGATGGAAAGAACCTCAACTAAGCCCTCTTGTTTATAAGGTAGTGATTTGAGTGTTTGTGTATCTCTTATGATAACATCTGCAAAATTAGGGGTATGAAGATGCCCAGCCTCACACTCTACAAAAACAGAACCAACTTGTTCTACCATACCGTAAAAATTATGTATATTGGAGATAGAAGTTTGTTGTTTTATCTGTTTTTTAAACTCTTCATTATCTACTGCTTCATCAGTTAATTTTTTCCAACCACCACTATGTATAAGTATGGCATTTTTCATATTTAGAGTTATATTTTTCTCTTTTAGTTTTTTAAAAAAATATTTCCAAACCATAAAAGTAAATCCAAAAATTACAATTTTTTTATCTTTGTTCTTTTCCAAAAACTCTAACATTTTATCGACTTGTAGATGCATCTCATCATCTAAGATATACTCTATCTTACGAGCAAATTGTGCCATACCAGCTATACCTGCTGCTCTAGCTGAAAACTCTTTTTTTTGCATTACACTTTTAGTGTCTATTATCATCATAGGTATTCTATCTTTACCTATAAAATCTTGCATAATTTTTACAAGTGCTATGCTTTGTTCTCTTGCTGTTTGTTTATCGAGATAGATTTTAGAAAGTTGTGAAGATGTTGTACCTGATGAAGTTAAAGTTTTTACTATATCTGATGATGATTTTAACTCAAACTCTTTAAAAACCCTAACAGGAAGTGCAAAAAAATCTTCTATCTTATTTGGTTTTAGAGGTGCTTTAAAAGCATCTATAATTTTTTTATAAGTTATTGAATTTTCATAATGATACAAAGATAGTTTAGATAACTCTTGAAGTAAAAAGAGATTTTTCTCATCTTTTATAAGTGAATAAGGATTAAGACTATATATATCTTTTATCATAAATACCTCTGTTGCATCTCTTTATAGTCTATCTTAGAGTTTGACTTAACCACCCACTCATCTATCTGTTTTACACCTACTAAAGAGTGATGCAATTTATAGTTTTTTACTAGATGTTGTTTTATCTCTGAAACATCGTCATTTAAAGTTAAAACTAAAATAAAATCATCCCGAGCAACCACTACACATTTAAAACTATTTTGCAGTAGATTTTTTTCTATATCATCAAGATTTATCCTATTTCCTACAACTTTTACAAACCTAGATGCTCTAGCTGTTATATAAAAATCCCCATCTTCATCTTTATAGCCCAAATCTTGTGTATGTAAGATGCCTTTATTCTCATCCCCTTTTGCTAAATCATCAAGATTTGTAGCATAACCTAGCATCACATTTTTAGCTTTTACAATCAACTCATCATCTTGTAAAAATAGTTTTACACCAGATATAGCTTTGCCTATGGAGTTTGGTTTTTTTAGCAACCTTTTTGTATCTATGTAACTAATCCTAGCAGATGCTTCTGTTTGTCCATACATCACAAAAAACTCTTTTTTGTTTTCAAGTGCATAATTTGTAAACTCTAAAATAATATCTTTAGAAAGTTTTCCACCAGCTTGAGTTAAAAAACAAAGAGATTTATACTCTTTTTTTAAAAATCTTAATTTCATTAGCATCTCATAATGGTAAGGAACGCCATTAAAGTTTGTAATATGATGCTTTTTAAACAGCTCCCAAAACTCTTTACTAAGTAAAGGTGCAGAGGTTAAAACTACTGTTGCTCCAGATGCTAGATGAGTATTTAAAACAGATAAACCATAAGAGTAAAAAAGTGGTAAAGAGGTTATCGTTGTATCTGTTTGTGTTATCGGTAGATATGATAGTATCGACTTAGTATTGTGTAAAATATTTTCTTTTGATAATCGTACAAATTTTGGTGAACCTGTGCTACCTGAAGTGGGTAGTAAAAGTGCTAAATCTTTATATATCTTTTTTACTTTAGCATCTCTTTTTATCAACTCTTTATTAAAAACATAATCAACATCATAAAGTTCACAAAGTTTTACATTTTGTTGAGAGGTTTGATCTAGCATCAAGATAGCATAGTTTTTTTGCATAGAAGCTAAGTATGCTACAACAGAGTTTATAGTTGTATCCATATATATCGCTATAATAGACTTTGTATCTACTAAGTTTTTTTCAAACTCTTTTACTAGATTTTGTAACTCTTTATATGTTATAGACTTATCATCTTCTATAAGTGCTATATTATCCAAGTAAGTAAAACTTAACATATACCACCATCAACATTTATAAGTTCTGCTGTTATATATTTTGACATATCTGATGCTAAAAAAAGTATAACGGTTGCTATATCGTTAGGTGTCGCCAATCTTTTAAACAAACTTTTAGAGGTATATTCCTCTTTTTCATCTTCACTTAGTGTTTTTATCATATCTGTTTGAACTACACCAGGGGCGATGGCATTTACACGGATAGCTGGAGCTAACTCTTTTGCTAGTGATTTCATCATACCATCTAGTGCTGATTTGCTAGAAGCATAAGCACTATGACCAATCCCACCTTTTGTAGCCATCATAGATGATATAAAGATTACAGATGCATAAGGACTTTTTCTCATCATCCTAGTTGCATACTGAGTTAGTATATACGGTGCATATAGATTTGTTTGAAACATATCTTTTAATGTATCACTATTTGTCATACTAAACATAGAACTTTTTATGATACCTGCATTATTTACAACTATATCTATGACTTTTGTAACTTTTTTTATCTTTATAAAAAGTGATTTTATCTCATTTTCATCTGTTAAATCACAACTAAATATATCTACATTTATACTAAACTCTTGAAGTTCATCTCTTAAAGATACTAATGCATCTATATCTCGTGCTACAAGCAAAAGATTTGCTCCATTTTTAGCAAATAAATGAGCAGTTTGTTTACCTATACCTTTACTAGCACCAGTTATAAGAGCATATCTTTGTTGAAGCATTTTAACTCTTTAAGTATTTAGAAACTATCTCTTTAGCTTTTGCAAATGAACTCATATCTATAATATCATCAGTATCTAGCATAATCTCAAAAGCATCTTCTATCTCACCTATAAGATTCATATGTGCTACACTATCCCACTCATCAATGGTGTTGTACTCTAAGTTTTCTATATTAGTATTTTTATCTATACCTAATGCTTCTATAAACACCTGTTTTAGTTTTTCTGTTTGCATTGTTTTATTACCTTTTTTAATTTATATATATCTTTTATTTTTAAAACTGTATAACCAGACTTTTTAAGATATTTTGCCATATTTTTTTGATTTTTTGCAACTTTTATAGCTACCAAAGGTTTATCCATAAAAACTACTTCATTTGCTACAACACTAGGTGTAATTATACTAAAATTACTCTGTGCTATAAGTTGTGCGATTTTTTTAGAATTTATATGTAATTTTATCCACTTTTTTGACTTAACATAGCTTTTTAAATCTTTTAGATGTTTGTTTGCATCTGTTGTAACTATATTTAGTTCAATATTTTTTAG
>CAZSWW010000109.1:0-5190 GCA_964611265.1 uncultured Sulfurimonas sp.
TAAAAGTTTTAAAATCATTTGTTGAAGTGAATTAGATTGACTTAAAGCATAAGAACCTGCCTGAGCTAATATATTTAACTTTGTAAAGTTTGCACTCTCAGCTGCAAAATCAAGATCTCTTATCTGTGATTCTGCAGCTGCTATATTTACTTGTGTAACAGAGATATTATCTACTGTAGATATAAGTTGGTTTTGTACTGAACCTAAATCTGAACGGATTCTATCAAGTTGCTTTTGTGTAGATTCTGCTATACTCATCATAGCTTGAGCCCCTTTTAATGTTGTAACACCAGCTGTTTTATCTTTAGTGCTATTTTCTATGTTAGCATTTGCATAAAAACCCATAGCATCTGCTGTATCTTTATCTATCACACCTTTTGTATCTCTCATATTAACAGTAACTTCAGAGACACCACCAGCACTAAAACCTATCTTACCACCAACTATACCACCAGATACAACTATATCTCTAGCATCTAATCTACTCAAGCTTAAACGACCATAGTTTTGCTCCTTATCAGAGTTCCCTATACCAGTTAATAAGCTAAGGTTTGTACCTGAGATTTGAATACCACGACCATCTACACTTGTAAGATTTAAATTACCTCTACTATCTACAGAAGCCTCAACTCCTGTTGTATCTTTCATAGCATTTATAGATGCTACTAATGCACCATCTTTATCATTATCATCTACCTTAATCGTACCTTTTATTTTTTGTCCATTAATGGTAAGGTTAGTAATCTCCCCATTTTTAATTGGAGTTGAACCAGTTGATTGTACTTGAAAAGATGCTCTAACACCAGTTTTGTTAGAGTTTTTGTTGATAGTCTCAGCTAACACACCAAGTCCTGTACCTGCACTTGTAGATATAGTTACAGATTCTAGTGTTATATCATTTATTCCATCAACAGATTTAAATGTCATTCTAGCTATAGATGATGCTGTGATTATAGAACCTGTTTCAAAGCGAGTAGCACCTATCTTATCTGAACTTGTAGCACCGATGCTAACTTTTACTTTTTGATTAGAGTAAGCCCCTATCTGAAATTCTTTGTTTGAAAATTGACCTGATAGAAGTTGCTGACCATTAAATGAAGTTGTTCCAGCTATATTGTCCAACTCCTCCATAAGACGGATAATATCTGCTTGTAGTGCTTTTCTAGTATCTGTAGTCTGTCCATCTTCTGCTGATTGGATAGCTTTTACTTTTATCATATCGACGATTTTTGTTTGCTCATCCATAGCTTTATCTGCAATTTGGATAATATTAATGCCATTGTTAGCATTTTTTATAGCCTGTCCAAGACCTGAAGCTTGTGAACGGAGTGAATCTGCTATAGCAAGACCAGAAGCATCATCAGATGCTTTGTTTATCCTAAGACCTGAACTTAGTTTTTCTAAGGATGCATTTATAGAACGATTGACAATACTTAAATTAGCCTGTGCATTTAATGCTGAAATATTTGTATTTATCCTAAATAATCCCATCTAAACCCTTTTCAAAGAGTTAAATCGGTAATAATAAAGATAGATTAAGGATTTTGTTTTTTTAACTCTTCATCTTTTTTAAATCCTGCTTCTCTTTGAGCAGATTTATTTTTATGATAACCACCAAAAATAAAAATCATAAAGAGTATAAAAAGTATACTCATTACTGTATCTAGCATTTCCATTTTATACCCTTAAAAATTTTGTCTTATAGCATCGTAGAGAACTATACCAGTACTTATAGCAAGATTTAGACTTCTTCCCTCTTTTGTCATAGGAATGGTAATATTTTGAGATTTGTATCTGTTTAAAATCTCTTCTGGAATTCCTGCTGTTTCACTACCAAAAAAGATAAAATCACCCTCTTTAAATTCAGCTTCAAAGTAAGGTTTATCTGTTTTTGTTGTTGCAAAGTAAGCATTGTTAGTTATATCATTTTGTTCAAAAAACTCATCTATACTTTCCCAAACATGTAAATCTAACTTCTTCCAGTAATCAAGTCCAGCACGGCGAACAGCTTTTTCATCTATATCAAAAGCTATAGGTTTTATAAGATGCAAAGATGCACCAGCATTTACACAAAGTCGCCCTATTGCACCAGTATTGTTTGGTATTTGTGGGTTTACTAGAACTAGATTAAATTTTACCATTTAAAAATACCTCTTAAAAAATTACTGTTTTGTTAGCATAAACAAATATTCTATCTTCAAGTGCTAGTTTTAAAGCACGAGACAACACAACCTTTTCAACATCACGACCTGAGCGTTGCATATCTTTCCAACTATAAGCATGGTTTACATGTATAACCTCTTGTGCTATGATTGGACCTTCATCTAAATCATTGTTTACAAAATGTGCTGTTGCACCTATGATTTTCACACCTCGGTTAAATGCTTGTTTATAAGGGTTTGCACCGATGAAAGCCGGTAAAAAAGAGTGATGAATATTTAAAATTTTATCTTTAAAAGTCTCTACAAAATTTGGTGTTAAAATCCTCATATACTTAGCAAGAACTATATAATCCACCTCTGCAAAACTCTCTATCGCTTCTATAACTTTTTGTTCATGTTCCTCTCTTTCAAGATTTTCATGACTAACTGTTATATATGGTATATCAAACTTTGATACTAAAGATTCAAGTGCATCATAATTGGAAACCACTCCAAGTATGTTTGCTTCTAACTCTCCTGCTTCATGACGGATAAGTATATCACCTAAAGCATGTAACTCTTTAGTAACCAAGATGATTATATTTTTTTTCTTTGGACTTACAACTCTTACACTTAACTCATTTGTAGATGAAATATTTTGTATTGCATTTTGTAGTTCATCTGCATCTACTACACCATCTACTACACTTCTCATAAAAAACTTATTGTTTTCTTTATCTACAAATTCACTGTTTGAAAGTATATTTAAATCTTGTTTATAAAAGATGCTAGAAACTTTATGTACTAATCCCTTTTCATCATCAGCATCTATAAGCACTCTGTATTGACTCATTTACCACCCTCTTTAAGTTTTTCTACTCTTTTATCTATAGTAGCTAAAGTGTATTCTAAAAAATTTAAGGTCATATCTATCTTAGCCTCAATCTCTTTGTTATTTGGAGCTTGAAATCCTTCAAAAAGAACTAAAAGTCTTTCTCTAACTGATGTTAAAAAATGTAACTCATCACTACTAGAGTCTATATCTTCCTCTTTAACATTTTCTTCAACTTCTATATCTGGTGTTTCAAATTTTGGAATCTCTTGTTCTTTAATCTCTTCTTTTTGAATCTCTTGTACATTTGGTCTTATAATAGTTTCAGCATCTTCCATCTCTGCTAGAGTAGACAAAACAACATCTTTTAGTTCCATTTTAACAACCACCTTTCAAACTCATTGAACTCAATATCTGAATCCATTTTTAAAAAAAACTCTTTCATCTGAGTATTGACACCTAAAAACTTTTTTCTCATACCAGATAACCTCCTTATAGCGATTTTTGCATCACTATTTGAAGGGTCTTTTTTTAGTATCTCTTTGTAAATATCTAATGCTTCATCTTTTAAACCTTGAAGTTCATAGATATTTGCTAGAGTTAAAGTTTGCATCTATTTTTTAGCAGCGTAGTTAGCTATGATAGAACCCATCTCACTTGTAGAACAAACCTCTTTAGCATCATATTGTGCTAAATCACCTGTTCTATAACCCTCTGATAAGGCTTTTTTTATAGCACTATCAATCTTATCTGCTGCTTCAATCTCACCTAGTGCATATCTAAGCATCATAGAAGCTGAACCTATAGTTGCTATAGGGTTAGCAACACCCTGCCCTGCAATATCTGGAGCAGAACCATGGATAGGCTCATAAACACCAATCTTTTCACCAACAGATGCTGATGGTAAAAGACCTATAGAACCACATAACATAGAAGCCTCATCACTTAAAATATCACCAAAAATATTTCCAGTTAGCATCACATCAAATTGTTTAGGGTTAAGTACAAGTTGCATAGCTGCATTATCTACATACATATGTGAAAGTTCAACATCAGGGTACTCTTTTGCAACTTCTGTTACAGTATCTCTCCAAAGTTGAGATACATCTAAAACATTTGCTTTGTCTATAGAGCAAACTCTTTTGTCTCTTTTTTGTGCAATTCTAAATGCTTGGTGTGCGATGCGAACTATCTCATCACGAGTATAAACCATAGTGTTCCAACCTTTGTCCTCTGTACGACCTTTAGGTTCACCAAAGTAGATACCACCAATAAGTTCACGAACAACCATAATATCTACACCCTTAATAATCTCAGGTTTAAGTGAAGATGCATTTATAAGCTCATCATAAACGATAGCTGGGCGAAGATTTGCATAAACACCTAACTCTTTACGAAATCTTAAAAGTCCACTTTCAGGTCTTTTCTCACGAGGAAGATTATCCCATTTTTCACCACCAATAGCACCAAAAAGTACAGCATCACTTTTTAGTGAAGCAGTTATAGTCTCTTGTGGAAGTGGGTCTCCAGTCTCATCATAAGCACAACCACCCATTAAAACCTCTTCATACTTAAAATCAAAATCAAAAGATGAAGATACTGCATCTAAAACTTTTACTGCTTCATCTATTATCTCAGGACCAATCCCATCACCTTTTATAAGTGCTATATTATATGTTTTCATTATTTACCCTCTACTTCATTTTTTGCGAAATTCATAAGTCCACCTGCATCTATAAGTTCTTGCATAAAAGCAGGAATAGGAGTGAAGTTATAAGTTTTGTTTTGAGTTTTATTTGTGATAGTTCCAGCATCCATATCTACACTAATCTCATCACCCTCTGCTATCTCAGCACTCTGAGGTAGTTCAAATATAGGAAGTCCCATATTAAAAGAGTTTCTATAAAAGATTCTTGCAAAAGTTGGAGCGATAATTGCAGCAACACCAGCAGCTTTTAGTGCTATAGGTGCATGTTCACGGCTACTTCCACAACCAAAGTTTTCACCAGCTACTATAACATCTCCAACACTCATTTTTTTTACAAAATCAGGATCTGCATCTTCCATAACATGAGGTGCTAACTCCTCTGCTACTGAAGTATTTAAGTAACGAGCAGCGATAATTAAATCTGTATCAATATCTTTACCAAATTTCCAAACTTTTCCATTAATATTTGCCTTATTGCTCATATAAAAATTCCTATATCTAAAATAATT
>CAZSWW010000110.1:0-5169 GCA_964611265.1 uncultured Sulfurimonas sp.
CTTACTTTTGATACTGTACATCAAATACCTGAGCGATCAAATGAAGTTAATATGACTCCATCTGTTGTAGCTGGGAAAAAACTTTGGGAAAAGAACAACTGTGTTGGTTGTCATACACTCATAGGAGAGGGAGCTTACTATGCACCTGAACTTATGAATGTTTTTCAAAGAAGAGGAGCTTCTGATGAGGGAGCATTTAAAGCATATATGCAAGGCTGGATGGCTGCACAACCACTTGACACTCCAAACAGAAGAAAGATGCCTCAGTTTAATTTAACAACTGAAGAGGTAAATAGTCTTAGTGATTTCTTGATTTGGACATCAAAAGTAGATGCCAATGAATGGCCACCAACAATAGAAGGATAGGAGATAATATGAAATACACTTCTCAAGCGGTAGCAAAACCGTATTTTATTTTTGCACTAATTCTTCTAGCAGGAGAGATTCTTTTTGGTTTACTTATGGGGATTCAATACATCTATGGCGATTTCTTATTTCCATTAATCCCTTTTAATGTTTTAAGAATGGTTCATACGAACTTACTAATAGTTCTGATTCTAAACGGTTTTATGGGTGCTACTTACTACTTAATTCCTGAAGAAACTGAGAGAGAGTTATGGAGTCCTAAGTTAGCTACAGCTATGTTTTGGATATTTGCAGCAGCTGGTGTTGCTACAATTTTAGGTTACCTTTTTGTACCTTATGCAACATTAACTGAGATAACTTTTAATGAACTACTTCCTACTATGGGTAGAGAGTTTTTAGAACAACCATTACCTACAAAAGTTGGTATAGTTGTAGTTGCATTAGCATATATCTTTAATGTTGGTATGACTATACTTAAAGGTAGAAGAACTGTTATCACTACAGTATTGCTTACTGGTCTTTTAGGGTTAGCAGTTTTCTTCTTATTTGCTTTTTATGTACCTGATAACTTAGTTGCAGATAAATTCTTCTGGTGGTTTACAGTTCACCTTTGGGTTGAAGCTACTTGGGAACTTATTCTTGGTGCTATTTTAGCATTTGTACTTATTAAAACTACTGGTGTAGATAGAGAACATATCGACAAATGGTTATACTTAATCATCGCTATGACTATGCTTTCTGGTATCTTAGGAACAGGGCATCACTTCTTCTATATGGGAGCTCCTGAGTATTGGTTATGGATAGGGTCTTTATCTTCAGCAGTTGAGCCATTACCATTTTTCTTAATGATTCTTTTTGCATATACTATGACAAGAGAGAGAAAAATACAACATGAAAATGAAATAGCTCTTACTTGGGCTAAAGGTACTGCAGTGCTAGGTTTTGTAGGAGCTGGTGTTTGGGGATTCTTTCACACACTTGCACCTGTTAATATGTACACACACGGTACTCAACTTACAGCAGCACATGGTCACCTTTCTTTTTATGGTGCTTATGTTATGATTATCTTTACTGTTATCTCTTATGCTATGCCGATTCTTAGAGGTCGTCCTCATGGAAACTGCAAAGCAGCACAAAAAAGAGAATTAGGTGCATTTTGGATGATGAATATTGGTATGGTAGGTCTTACTTTAGCTCTTACTGCAGCTGGTATCACTCAGATAATAGATCAAAGAGTTGGAACTGATCTTTTACCATTTATGGAATCTCAAGCTTCTATGACAGGTATATATACAATCCGTCTTGGGTTTGGTCTTTTAGTATTTACTGGTTTACTAACTTATCTTTCTAGTTTCTTTGTAAAAGAAGATGCTAAATAAGTATGCTTAACTATTGGCTTGAATTTGAAGAGAGTATTGGTCGGGTTTGGGATAAGCACCTTACAAAAAAGGTGCAAAAGTTCCATGAAGACCAAAGAGTTTACTTCTCAAACATTGACAAGCAATTAAATATTTTTCATCACCTTTTAGGTGGTGAAAAAGGCAAAGATTTACAGATAACTGACAAAAGAGAACTTAAAGTTCAAAGAACTCTTTTAGAAAAAATCTCTTTTTTAGGAAAAGAGTTTTACCTCACTTGGCAAGATGAAAAGTCTATCTACCTACCAGAATCATTCGCTTACTTTGATACAAAAGAACAAAATGAGATGCATTACTACTGGCTTGTTGCTATGGCTACACAAGTTAATGTAGATGAAACAAATGTCAAAGATGAAAATCTAAAAGTTATAAAACAACTTACCTCTAAATATGATGGTTTTAAAATCTTTTATGAAAAAAGTACAGAGTATCTTAACAAAACTTTTGAGCAAATAGAATCTGTTGAAGAGTACCCTAACCCTTTATGGATATATCCACCATTAGCATCTAATACTATGTCAAACACTTTAGACGATGAAGAACCAACAAGAGAAGAAGCAGAAGAAAAAGTAGATGAATTAAAGATGAAAAAGCAAGCAAATCAATCAAATGATAAAAGAGAAACAGATGGTTTCTTTGCTTTTTTACCTGAATCACTTATGAGCATCTTTGAGCAGATAAACATAGATAGAACAGAAGATGATAGTTTTGATGAAGATGCACTCTACCATGCACAAGATTTGGATGAGATAACTTTAGGGCAAAAACAAGCAAATTTATCTTCTCGCATCAAGATGGACTTAGACCTCAAACCAGATATTACTGAGATATACCCACTTGGAGATGGTCACTTTTTAGATGAGTGGGATTATAAGAAAAATATCTACCTTAAAAAATTTGTAAGGATAAAACCACAAATAACCATAAATGTAGAACCTATATCTCTACCAATAAGACTTAAAAAAACAGTTAGAAAAATCCAAAGTGAACTAGACTTATTAGAGTTAGATAGGATTAAAAACAACCACTTACCTTATGGTGATGAGATAAACATAGATACTTGGATAGAATACTCCAGCCATCAAGACAAATCACTACATCACCAAAAATTTTACACAACTTTTGAAAAAAAGATGCGAGATATGGCTACACTTATACTTGCAGATGTTTCACTCTCAACTGAGACTGGCATCACCCAAGATATAAGAGTGATAGATGTCATAAAAGATGGACTTATGGTTTTTAGTGAAGCACTAGAGAAACTAAATGACAAGTTTGCACTTTACTCTTTTTCATCTCTTCAAAATAAAAAAGTTTATTTTAACATCATAAAAAACTTTGAAGAAAGCTATTCAGACCTAATCCGTGGACGGATAGATAGTATGAAGTCACAATACTACACAAGACTAGGAGCAGGTATAAGAGAATCTGCAAAAATCTTAAAAAAACAAAAAAGTGCAAATAAATTACTCTTAATAATAAGCGATGGAAAACCAAATGATGAAGATAGATACGATGGTAGATACGGTATAGAAGACACTAAAAAAGCTATACAAGAGGTTAAAAAACTTGGTATAACACCATTTTGTATAACAATAGATACAGAAGCAAAAGAGTACCTTAACTACCTTTTTGGAAAAGATGGTTATGCCATAGTTAGAGATGGTCGTAAACTGCCAAAAGTGTTACCAGAAGTTTATATAAACTTAACAAAATAATAGAGGAAAAAATATGTCAAAAACTTACTACTTAGCACAATCAAATGAAGTTGAACTATTTAAAGCAGCCGCTAGTATGAACTTACCTATACTTATAAAAGGTCCAACTGGGTGTGGAAAAACTAGGTTTATAGAAGCTATGGGAGAAGAGTTGGGTAGAGATGTTTATACTGTTGTTTGTCACGATGATTTGAGTGCTGCTGATTTGCTTGGTCGCCATCTTATAAATGACAAAGGGACTTATTGGCAAGATGGTCCACTTACAAAAGCGGTACGAAATGGTGGCATCTGCTATCTTGATGAGATTATCGAAGCTAGAAAAGACACCACTGTTATACTTCACTCTCTTGCTGATTATCGTAGAGTTTTACCTATAGATAGAACAGGAGAAGTTATAGAAGCTCATCCTGATTTTATGCTTGTAGTATCTTATAACCCAGGTTATCAAAATGTACTAAAAGGGATGAAACCTAGTACAAAACAGAGATTTATCTCACTAAGTTTTGACTATCCTAAGCCTGATATAGAAAAAGAGGTTATTATAAAAGAGAGTGGTATAGATGCTACTACTGCTCAAAAACTTGTAGATATTGCAAAAGATATTCGTAATCTTGATGATACTGATATACAAGAAGCAGTATCTACCAGACTTCTTATATACTCAGCTAAACTTATAGTAAAAGGTTTTAATCCTTACCAAGCTTGTATGCACTCTATAGTTGAGTCTTTAAGTGATGAAGATGATGTTTTAGAGGTTTTGGAGAAGTTTATAGCCCTACACTTTTCAAAGGAATAAAATGTCAAAGATAACAACTACAAAAGAGAAATATCCAGCTGGTGATTTTGCAGTTTGGATTATAATTTATATAGAACTCGTAACATTTGCTATGCTTTTTTTAGGTTATGCTTTTTCAAGACGAGCAGATGTGGAGCTGTTTAACCAATCTCAACTGATGCTAAACCAAACATCTGGTTTTATAAATACCATCATACTTATAACGAGTAGTTATTTTGTTGCAAAAGCTGTTCAAGCAGTCAAGAGTATGGATGAGAGTAATTACAAAGAGTTTAATAAAAAAGCTTCAAAATGGCTAATCTTTGCTCTTATGTGTGGAGCTACTTTTTTACTTGTTAAGATAACAGAATTTTCACATATATTTGGAGAGGGTATTAACTTAAGTACAAACAAGTTTTTTATGTTTTATCTACTCCTAACTGGTTTTCATTTTATGCATGTGATGCTAGGTTCAATCATACTCTTTAACATTTTTATGAAAACTAAAAAATTTGGATATACACCAACCGATACTAGAGGGATAGAATCAGGTGCATCTTACTGGCATATGGTTGATTTACTTTGGATAGTTTTGTTTCCATTGATATACATTATAAGGTAGATTATGAAAAAAGTTTTAGAAATTATTTGGATTATATTAATTGCCCTTACTATTTTTGCATACCTTTTAGGTTATCTAAAATACATAGATTCAGCACTCGTTAGCATCTTACTTATAAGTACATTTATAAAAGGTGCATTAGTTATTGAGCATTTTATGGGTTTAAAAGATGTAGCATTCAAGTATAGAGTTATACCTACTCTTTGGTTAGCTTTTGTTTTATCAGCTATTGCTGTTGCTTACTATCTATAGTTGGTCATTTAGACCAAC
>CAZSWW010000111.1:0-5111 GCA_964611265.1 uncultured Sulfurimonas sp.
TTTTTACTCTTTTATTTAACACTAATGTCTACTTATCTTGTTGTTATTATTGTTTATAATATGTTATGATATCTTTCTTATAAAGGTGCTATAATGAATACAAAAGTAAATCCCAAAATAGATGAAAGCTGGAAAAATGTTTTAAAATCTGAATTTTCAAAAGAATATTTTTCAGATCTTAAAGCATTTCTTTTAGAAGAACAAAAGCAAAATAAAGTTTTTCCTGCAAATAAAAATATTTTTACAGCATATAATATTACGAAATTTGAAGATGTTAAAGTTGTAATAATTGGTCAAGACCCTTATCATGGAGACAATCAAGCACATGGTCTTGCTTTTTCTGTTGAAGATGGTACAAAATTCCCACCATCATTGGTAAATATTTTTAAAGAGTTGTCTGATGATATTGGATGTCTTTTTCCAACTTCAGGTAATCTGATAAATTGGGCAAATCAAGGTGTATTCTTAATAAATACAGTTTTAACAGTTAGAGCTTATAATGCAGCATCTCATAAAGGTATGGGTTGGGAAAATTTTACAGATGCAACTATAAAAGTTATAAATGATAATTTACAAAATATTGTATTTATATTATGGGGAAAACCTGCTCAGATGAAAGAAAAACTTATAGATAATTCAAAGCATCTTATTTTAAAAGCACCACATCCATCTCCTTTATCTTCATATCGTGGTTTTTTTGGTTCTAAACCTTTTTCATCTAGTAATAATTATTTGAAATTACATAATAAAAAAGAGATTGATTGGTGTCTTAATTAGTTATAATCTTTATATGCTATTATTGTATATATGATTTAAGGATTATAGATAAATGAAAAATTATATAAAAGAAGAGATTAGAAAATCTTATGAAACAAAACAAGCTATATATAATAATGAAGAGTTATTAAGACAGATAGGAATTCTTGCAATAAAATGTATTGAACTTTATAAAAATGGTAAAAAAACTATTTTAGCAGGAAATGGTGGTAGTGCAGCAGATGCTCAACATATTGCTGCTGAACTTGTGGGTCGTTATGGATTTGATAGACCTTCAATCCCATCACTTGCATTAACAACAGATACCTCAAATCTTACTGCGATTGGAAATGATTATGGTTATGATAAAGTTTTTTCTCGCCAATTAGAGGGTATGGGACAAGATGGAGATCTATTTATAGGTATATCAACCTCTGGTAACTCTTTAAATATTATAAATGCTTTTAATTCTGCAAAAATAAAAAATATAACTACAGTTGCATTAGTTGGAAAAGATGGGGGAGAGATGGCAAAGTTAGCAGATATAGCTATAGTAGTTCCATCTGATTCTACTCCTCGTATCCAAGAATCACATATATTGATAGGGCATATTTTATGTGATATTATAGAAAAAGAACTTTTTGCTAATGGTATAAATTCTTAGATGCAAAAAGCTTTATTTTTAGATAGAGATGGTGTTATAAATATTGAGAAAGATTATCTTTATAAGATAGAAGATTTTGAGTTTATAGATGGCATCTTTGAACTTTGTAGATATTTTCAAGATAAAGGTTATAAAATATTTGTCATTACAAATCAATCTGGTATAGCACGAGGTTATTATACTAAAAATGATTTTGAGATTTTAACTTTATGGATGATAAAAGAGTTTTCTAAAAATGGTATAAAAATTCAAAAAGTAAATTATTGTCCACACCATCCAACTATTACAGGAAGATGTGATTGTAGAAAACCAAACTCTGGTATGTTAATAAATTTACAAAAAGAGTTTGATATAGATATGAAAAACTCTATAATAGTTGGAGATAAAGAGAGTGATATTGAAGCTGGTTTAAAAGCTGGATTAAAAGAGTCATATCTTTTTGATGAAACTAAAAAAATTAAAAACTCTAAAGCAACTAAAATAATTTCAAATTTAAAGGATATATACAATGTTGATTTTAAATAGTGGTGGAACTTTTAACAAAAGATATAATAAACGAAATGGGGAGTTAGAAGTTCCTTATGATTCACAAGCTGTTGAAAGTATATTAAAATATGTAGATGCACCTTATGATATGGCAGGTGTGATTTTTAAAGATTCATTAGAGATGGATATAAACGACAGAAAGATGTTAGCATCTATCATAATGGAATCTAAAGATGATAAGTTTCTTATAGTTCATGGTACAGATACTATGAAAGAAACAGCAGAATTTTTAAGTGAAATATATGAAGATAGAAAAATCATCTTAACAGGAGCAATGAAACCTTTTGAGATAGATAAAATAGAATCAACTTTAAATATTGGATTATCTATGGGTTTTTTAGAAGCTTGTGAAAAAAATGGTGTTTATATATGTATGAATGGTTATATCCAACTATGGGATAAGATAGAAAAAAATACTCAGCAGGGGAGATTTGAACTTGTCTGATAATATTGCTTGTACACATTGTCATCTTGAATTTAGTGAAGATGTAATGATAAAAGATGGGGAACATTATTTTTGTTGTAATGGATGTCAAGGAGTTTATCATCTTCTAAATGAAGAGGGGTTAGATAGTTTTTATGAAAAAGCTAAAGATGTAAAATTAACACCGCAAACAAGTCAGTATGAAGATTCTAGTAATTTTAATTCACTAGCATTTTATGATAAGTTTGTAACAATAAATAAAGATGGTTTTTGTGAAGTTTCTTTAGTTATAGAGGGGATTCATTGTTCAGCTTGTGTATGGTTAAATGAAAAAGCATTGCATAAGATGGATGGAATTATTGAAGCAAATATTAATTATACAAATAATAAAGCAACAATTATTTGGGCAGATAATGTTTTAAAGTTATCACAAATTATCGATATGATTCGTGCTATTGGTTATAATGCTTTTCCTTATGATGCTTCTGTTCAAGAGGTTCGAGCAAATGCACAAAGAAAAGAATACTACTTAAAAATGTCTGTGGCAATTTTTTCTACTATGAATATTATGTGGATAGCAGTTGCACAATATGCAGGGTATTTTAGTGGTATAGAGCAAAATATCAAGACTATTCTAAATATTGCAGAGGGTATTTTAGCTACACCAGTTTTATTTTATAGTGGTTGGGTGTTTTTTCGTGGTGCATATTTTGGTCTAAAAACTAAAGTGGTCAATATGGACTTACTTGTCGCTACTGGTGCATTGCTAACATATATTTACTCATTATATATAACGATAGTAGAAGATGGGGAAGCATATTTTGATTCTGTTAGTATGATTATAACCTTTGTTCTTATTGGTAAGTTTTTAGAAGTTCTTAGCAAAAAGAATGCAGCTGATGCACTTGATATTATTGGTAAAAATATCCCTAGTGAAGTAAATATTGTAAAAGATAATTCAATCGTATCTTGTAAACTTGAAGATATAAGGATAGGAGATATTAGTGTTATCTCTTCTGGTGAAAGAATCCTTCTTGATGGTGAAATTTTAAAGGGTTCAGGCTCTTTTGATGAGTCTAGTTTAACAGGTGAGAGTGAGCCTATCTATAAAGATGTAGGGGATAATGTTATTAGTGGAACTATTAGTATAGATGCTGATATACATTTTAAAGTAACCAAAGATTTTGAACACTCAACTTTGTCAAATCTTATATCTTTACTTGAATCTGCTATAACTAAAAAGCCTAAAATTCAGCAGATGGCAAATAGACTTTCTGAGTATTTTTCAAGTATTATTTTATTTTTATCTTTTGCTACATTTGTAGGTTGGTATTTTGTATCTAATGATTTTGAATTATCTTTTATGATTGCTATCTCTGTTATAGTTATAGCTTGTCCATGTGCTTTAGCTCTTGCTACACCTGTTGCTACTTTGGTTGGTTTAGGTATAGGAACAAAAAAAGGGATACTTTTTAAAGAGGCAGCACAACTTGAAACTATGGCAAAAGCTGATGTACTTATTTTAGATAAAACAGGTACTATAACAGTTGGTAAACCTGAAGTGGTTAATGAAAATGTTTTTAAAAAATTTGAGAAAAAGTTATTGTTTTCATTGGTTAAATCTTCAAATCATCCTGTATCTTTAGGTATATATAATTATTTAATATCTGAAGATGAGCATATAGAAGATATTGTTTTTGATGAATTTGCACAGATACCAGCTTCTGGCATAAAAGCTTCTTATAAAGGTCGTGAACTTTTAGGTGGTAATCTTAAACTAATGAAAGATAACGATATAGATATATCCTATATAAGCGAAAATACTATTTTTTACTTTGCTATTGATTCTAAGATAGTTGCTATATATGAACTAAGTGATCAGATAAAAGAGGATGCTAAAAAGTTAATAACTAACCTAACTGCTAGAGGTATAGAGACTATTATGTTAACTGGTGATCATGAGTTTACAGCTAAAAAAGTTGCTAATGAGATAGGTTTACATGACTTTTTATATGAGCAAACACCTGAAGATAAATCTAACTATGTAGAAAAATTACATAATGATGGTAAAACAGTAGTCATGGTTGGAGATGGTGTAAATGATGTTTTAGCATTAGCACAAGCAGATATAGGTATAGTTATGGGTAGTGGTAGTGATATAGCTATAGATGTTGGAGATGTTGTTCTTTTAAATGATTCATTAAAATCATTAGAAGATGCATTTAAAATATCTAAAACAACTTTTGGACTTATAAAGCAAAATTTAGGAATTTCACTAATTTACAATGCTATAACTGTACCTTTAGCTATGGCAGGTTATGTTATACCATTAGTAGCAGCTATATCTATGAGTTTAAGTTCACTTTTAGTAGTTGGTAATTCTATAAGAATAAAATATAAATGGAATAAAATTTAGGAGTTTTAAATGGATAGTTGGATAATAGCTATGATGCTTGGTGCATCTATATTTTTAGGTGCTATAGCACTAAGTGCTTTTCTTTGGGCTTTAAAAAATGGTCAGTTTGATGATGAAGAGAAGTTTTTAAATGGTGCTAAGTTTGATGGTGAAGATGAATTAAATGATGCTGTTAATCAAGAGATAAAAAAAGAGAAGTTGAAAAAAAGTTATAGACCAGAATAGAATGCCCAAAAGGGCAATCTAGGGTAAATTATTTACCGATAGTGTGAGCAAATGCATCTAAATCAGCATCGCTATATTTA
>CAZSWW010000112.1:0-2567 GCA_964611265.1 uncultured Sulfurimonas sp.
AGAAATTTAACCTTAACTTCTCATAGCTTTGATAAAAGATTCATAGATATGTTCTAGTTCTAAATCTTGTTTTAGTAGTTCTTTATGGTCTTCATTTAGTATATGTTCAAGAACTGCTACCCGTCTTAAAAGGTACTCAAACATCTCTTTGTTTATATCTGGTAGTTTGTTGTGCATAAGTGGGTCCTTACATCTGCCTTTTTCTATGACATTAGCAGGTATCCCTACAGCAGTAGCTTCATCTGGAACAGGTTTTATAACAACGGAGTTTGCTCCTATCTTTGCATTTACCCCTATCTCAATGTTGCCTAAAACTTTTGCACCAGCACCTATAACTGCACCTTGTCTTATGGTAGGGTGTCTTTTCCCTTTTTCTAGTGATACTCCACCTAAAGTTACCCCTTGGTAGATGAGTACATCATCTTCTATGATAGCTGTTTCACCTATAACCACACCTATACCATGGTCTATAAAAACACGACTACCTATCTCTGCACCAGGATGAATCTCTATGTTTGTAAGCCATTGAGAAAAACCAGATACAAGTCTAGCCGTTCTTTTAAAACTATTTTTATATAAAGCATTCGATATTCTATACCAAACCACAGCCCAAACACCACGGTAGTTAAATAAAAAATCAATCCACGAGTTTAGTGCTGGATCATTTTCATAAGCATTTGAAAAGTCTTCTTTTATTTTTGAAAAAAGTCCCAAAATATTTCCTAGTTAGTGGTTCTTAGATAACCATTTTGTTGTAAATATAATTCTAATTTTGTAAGTGTATCGTTTTTTTCTTTTTCTGTTATAAAATTACTCTTAAGAAGTTCCTCTTTAAGTTTTGTATTAATTTCATCTTTGTTATACCCGATGTTATCTAATATATCTAAAAGTGTACTTGACTCTATATCATTTACTAGGGTATAGTTTGTGTCATTTATCTCAACTGTATATTCGTTAGGATGTGTAAATAGGTTATGGTTCATCCCTAAAGTTTCTTGATATGCACCAATGTTAAAAAAACCTAAAAAATACTCTTCCTCATCTAAGTTTACATCGTGTAGATAAAGTGGTTTGTTTGCATCAAAACCTATCTCCCCATCACTATCGCAAGTTATGTCCCATAATGAAGCTGGACGGAGTGGATTTGTATCTAAATGGTGTAGTGGCATCACTGGAAAATGTTGTTTTAAACCCCAGTAGTCAGGTAAGCTTTGAAATATAGAAGCATTTATAAGATACCTTTCTTGTATGTTTGCTTGTAGTTGTTCTAGTTCTGAGTAGTTATATGAGTTTGTTAGATAGAGTGCTTTTTTTATGATGTTGTGAACTAAGATTTCAGCATTTGACCTATCTTGCAAATCGATATAACCTAAATCAAAAAGTGTTAAAAGTGATTCTATATGGTCAAGTGCATCATGAAGGTACTCTATACAATTTTTTGTATTTAGAAGTTTATTTAACTCTTTTAACTCTTCTATAAGTGGTGGATTTTTTTCTTTAAAATTTAAAAGTTTTTCATGATAATCTTGAGAAAACAGTTCTAAAACAGGTGTTATCAAGATAGCATGAGATGCTATTATAAACCTACCAGATTCTGTAAAAATATCTGGATGTTTTACACCTTTTGCATCCATGATTTCACCAAGTAAAAAAACAACACTACTTGAAAACTCTTTTATAGAGTAATTGTAAGATTTTGAGTGTGAATGTTGGTTATACTCAACAGCTAGTCCACCACCTATGTTAATACTACAAAGTGAAATCGCATCCATATTTTTAAGTTCAGCATAGATATTTCCAGCTTCACGAAGAGCTTTTTTTATAGGTGCAATATCTGACATTTGTGAACCTATATGAAAATGTATCATCTTAAAGTATTGTAGTAAATTGTTTTGTTTTAGTAAGTTTACAGCTTCTATAATCTCTGTAGATGTAAGCCCAAACTTAGCATCCATACCACCACTTTTAGCCCAAGTTCCACTTCCTGCACTATGAAGTCTTACTCTTATCCCAATATCAGGTATCTGTAGATTACACTCAGATGCTATCTCTATAATGGTTTCAAGTTCCCCAAGCCCTTCTATAGTAAGTGTAATATTGTAGCCACTTTGTGCAGCTATAAAACCTAAGGTTAGCATCTCTTTATCTTTAAACCCATTTACTGTTATCTTAGAATTTTTTGGTGTTTTACTCATAGCTATGATGAGTTCAGCTTTACTCCCAGCTTCAAGACCATAGTTAAACTCTTTACCTTGTTCCATGATAGCATCTACTGCATTTGGAAATTGGTTTACTTTTAATGGAAAAACAGCATTAAAATCACCTTTGTAGTTGTTTTCTAAAATAGCCTTATCAAAGTTTGAATAAAGGCTTTTTATCTGTTTTTTTATAAGATGTGGAAACCTTAAAATGGTCGGTCCTTTTACACCTTTTAGTCGAATATTTTCAATGATATTTAACAATGATGGCATACTTTTGTAGTTAAGTTTCAACTCACCATTTTCAATAATAAAATTGTTGTTTGCCCATATATTAAGACCAAAATTTTGCATTAGTATATATTTCCT
>CAZSWW010000112.1:2667-5105 GCA_964611265.1 uncultured Sulfurimonas sp.
TTTATAGGTATTTTATCTAAAATTTAATTAAGATAAATTATAATTTTTCATGATAATTTATTACAAAACTAAACCAATAAGTATAAATATTGCAAAATGACATATTTATTTTGACTAATTAGCTAAAAAATACTACAATATGCCATATAAATTAAGAGTAAAGGTGATTTTATGAATAAATTTTCAGATATTGTAGAAGAGATAAAAACTATAATCTCTAGTGATTTTAAGGAAAAAAAAGTTTTTGACAAAGATGTAGCTGAGGTTCTTGGTGTTTCTCAAATGAACTTTGCAACAATGAAAAAAAGAAATAAAATTCCCTTTACAGAACTCCTTGATTTTTGTGCTTTAAAAAGTATATCTATAAACTGGATGCTTTATGGTCAATCACCTGAGAGTCTTTTAGAATCTACAAATAGGTTTTATATGATTAAGTATTTCAATGATGTTAGTGCATCTGCTGGTGGTGGTTCAGATATAACATCGGAAAATATTGAAGAGTTAGAGATGCCAAGTTACTTTATAGATAAACTTGGAGGAGAAAGAGAACTTAATAATGTAGAAGCTATAAATGTCTCGGGTGACTCTATGGAGCCAACTTTTAGTTATAACGACATAGTTTTTATAAATAGAAGTAAAACAGATTTGGGTCGTGGAGGTATTTTTACTATAAGAACAGAAGCAGGTCTTTTTATAAAAAGGGTTCAAAAAAGGATAGATGGCAAGATAGATATTATCTCAGATAACAAAGTCTACACAACTTTAACTTTAGATGCAAACGATGTTGAAGTTATAGGAAGAGTTGTTTGTAGATTTGGCGATGTAGATTAGATGCCATCTAACCTATGCTTTCATATCTAAAAGAGTTCCTAGCATCTGATCTTGAGTTTTTATAGAAGCTACATTTACTCCAACTGCATCTTGAGCTATGATCTGGTCTGGTATCTCTTTAGTTAAGTCTGTTTGACTTCTTATAGAGCCATTGTTATCAGCCTGTTTGTTATTTGCTACTACAGAGTTACCTGCACCACTTGACATTCTTGTATCATTAGGTACAAAACCATCTGTATTTACATTTGCTATATTATTGGCATTTGTATTCATCATCGTTTGATGTGACTGGATTGAAGATATATTTGTTGATATACTCATAATAGACCCCTTACATATAATAGTCTTTCACTATTATAGTAAGAGTTATATAAAAAAAAGATTAGTGTAAGTCTGCGTTTAGTTTTATCTCTCTTGTTGAACGAGAAGCAGTTATCTCACCAGTCATAGAGTTTTGTCTATAGTGGATGCCATAAAGTCCTGCTAGTTGTTTACCTTTGAAGATTTCACCTTCCATTTTCATGTTTGTATTAACAGCCATGATTTTTTCAAGTTCTTTAGCTTGGATACCAACTTTTGTACCTTCAAGTATAGCTATACCAGCATCTATAATACAACCATCACCAAGAGGGATACCACAAACAGAGTTTGCACCTAAAAGACAGTTTTTACCTACAGAGATAGGGTTACCATCAGTTCCACTAAGAACTCCAAGGATTGAAGCACCACCACCAACATCACTACCATCACCAACGATAGCAGAAGAACTTATACGACCCTCAACCATAACTGTTCCAGTAGTACCAGCATTGAAGTTGATGTATGAAGCACCTGGCATTACAGTAGTTCCACCAGCTAGTTGAGCTCCAAAACGAACTTTTGAAGTATCTAAGATACGAGTGTTATCAGCTGGGATGATATGTTGTAAAAATCTTGGGAATTTATCTACAAAGTCGATATGTGGGTATTCATTTGCTAGTTTTAATTCTATCTCAAACTCTCTTAAGTAGTCTAGTTCTATTGGTTGACCATTTGACCATGCAACATTTGGTAATGCTCCAAAAGCACCATTTAGGTTAATCTCTCTTAAACCTACTTTAGCTTGAGAGATAGCATATAGTTTAAGGTAAGCAGATTCAACACTTTCAACTGCACCATCTTCAAAAAGAAAACATACTTTAAACTCACCCTCTAGCGAACCGTTTGACATCATCTGAGTATAAAGTGCTGAAATAACTTGTATATTTTTATGAGCATCACCATAAGCTTCATCTGAGTAAGGTGTAAAAGCATTTAAACAGCTTTTTAAGAATGCAACATTTATGTTACAAACTACTTCATTCTTAGTAAAATCAACCTCTACACCTTGTTCTGCTAAAGCTTTTATAAAGATAGCTGCACTACCAAAGTTTTCATCCCAGTTTATTAAAGGGTAAGTAGCCTGAAGAGATTTTTCAACATTTAACTGACCTAAATCAACTCTAGCTATACCAAATGCTAAAGGGTCTTTATAACCAGTTGTATTTGTTTTAATATCTTCGATAAGTGCTTTAAAAGCATCTGTTGTTTGTATAATTTCCATAAATTCTCACTTAAATTTTATTTTT
>CAZSWW010000113.1:0-5054 GCA_964611265.1 uncultured Sulfurimonas sp.
ATTCGTCACGAGCAACTCTCTATAGATAAGCAAACACTTTTTTTACCAAACTATATAACTATGGGTGAGTTTATCTCAAAACTTTGCATAGTTAAAGACTATAAATTAGTAGATGATGATACTCGTACACTTTTACTTCTACAAGCGAGTGATTTTAAATCTTTTTCAAACCTACAAATCCAAAGAAACTTTTTTACTTTTACTAAAAATAGTTCATACATCTTTAAATTTTTTGAAGAGTTAAGTGCTGAAAAATTTGATATATCAAACCTTGATTCTTCAGATATCTATGCAGAGTTTGAGGAGCATATAGAGATACTTCAAGAACTCTATAAAAGATATGAAAAACTTTGTGATGAGAAGCAAATACTAGACAAGATATTTTTACCAAAGCTATATGAATTTAACACTTTATATGCATCTTCACTTAAAGATATAGAGGTTCATATAAGTGGTCATTTGACAAACTTTGAGTTTGAACTTTTAAAAAAATGTAGTGAAGTTACAGATATAAACATCATATTTATAACATCTGCATTTAATAACAAGATGCAAGATAAATTTCTAAAACTTTTAGAGATAGAACTAGAAGAAAACTTTAGATACAAAATATCGTTAAATCAAAAAATAATCATAGAAAAAATACCTGTCTTACAAAACAAAACTGTAAGTTGTAACTCTTTTAGTGAGTCACTACTTCAGATGGCTTTTGTAAAGAAGAAAGTATATGAGTTTATAAAAAAAGGTCATAAAGCAGAAAAAATAGCAGTGATACTACCAAATGAATCAACAGCTCAAACACTAAAACTTTTCGATGAAAAATCAAACTTCAACTTTGCTATGGGTGTTAGTTTTACTTCAACAAAGATGTATGAAAAACTAGATGCTACACTTCAACAGATAAACCAACAAACACAAGAGAATGAAGCTAGATTAAACAGAGTAGAAGATGATTTTTATGTAGAACTTCTGAGTATAGGTTATAAAACTATACAAGAGGTAGATATAGTAGAGTTTTTACAAAGATACAAAGATAGTTTCTCAAGCAAAAGGGAGATTAAAATTTTTGAAGAGGAGATTTATAGTTTTAAAACTATCTTAGCAAATCTAAATGAGATGAACATAAAATCTGTTTTATCTTTATTTTTACAAAGATTAGCAACTAGAACATTAGATGATGTAAGGGGTGGTAAGATAACTGTTATGGGTGTATTAGAGACTCGTGCAGTTGAGTTTGATGCAGTGGTCATAGTGGACTTTAATGACTCAAATGTTCCAAAAAGAAGTGATAAAGATATGTTTTTAAATACAGCCATAAGAGAGATGGCATCTCTGCCAACTATGAGTGACAGAGAAAACCTACAAAAACACTACTATAACCAGCTTATAAACTCATCTAAAGAGGTAGCCATATCGTTTGTAAAGTCAAGTGATAGTAATGCTTCTAGGTTCTTAAAACAGTTAGGTATAAAAGATACCCCTATAGAAGATGAACAAGTTTATGCATCTATACTTTTTGAGATAAAACAAACTACAAAGCTAGATGAAAAAGAGATAGTTATCCCTTATAGTTTTAAAGGTATAGAATTATCTGCTACAAGACTAAAAACCTTTTTAACTTGTAAAAGGAAATATTTTTATAACTATGTGCAAAACTTAAAAGGGCATCAGATACCAAGAGATATACCACAAGAACATGAGATAGGTAGATCGGTACATGAAGCCCTAAAAGAGTTATATACAAAAACTCAAAGTTATACAGATGTAAGTAAGTTAAAATCAGACTTAGACTATGAACTAAATAAACAAACAAAAGATAATGAACTAGATAAATACCTAATCGCTTTACAAAAGAAAAAGATGATACCATTTGCTAAAAATGAGGTAAAAAGATTTGAAGATGGTTGGGAAGTTTTTAGTTGTGAACAAAACTATAAATGTCCATTTGCAGGTACAACACTTATGGGTCAGATAGATAGAATAGACAAAAAACAAAATGAGATATTTGTACTTGACTATAAAACAGGTTCATACCCACTTTACAATAAAAATAATTTTCAAGATGCAACAGATTTTCAACTAGAATTTTACTATCTTTTAGCATCTCAGTTAGGTGATGTTTCAGGTGTTGCATACTATGACCTAAAAGATATAAAGATAGTTTCAGAGGCTTTTTTAGAAGAGAAACTAGAGATATTAAGGTCAAATATAAAAGATATGTTGATGTTAGAAGAGATAAATTTTACTAAATGTGAAGATACTAAAAACTGTTTGTTTTGTGATTATAAAGTTATATGTCAAAGAGCATAAAAATCTTGATGAAAGAGTGTAATTTATAGATGATAAATAGTTTAAAATCTAGGTTAAAAAAATACCTTTGTAAAGATGATTCGAGACTTATTGTATATGGTGATATTCATGGTTGTTTAAATGAACTTATAAAACTTCGTTCAAAGATTAATCCAACTTCTAAAGATATAGAAGTATGTGTAGGGGATATTATCACAAAGGGTTATGATTCTATCGGTGTGCTTGATTATCTAATACAACACAACATAAAATCAGTTCTAGGAAATCATGAGGATAAACTTCTTCGTTATCTATCTCATGAAAAAGAGAAAAAGAAAAATCCAATAAAACTAGATGCTGATGAAAAAAAGATTATAAAAAACCTTAATGAAACACATTTAAAATACTTACAATCTTTACCAGTGTATCTAAAATTTTCAGAGATAACCATAGTTCATGGTGGATTACAAAATCATACAGTTTTAAGTAGACTTACTAAAAAATCTATGCAAAAAGTTTTAAGACTAAGGTTTGTAGATGAAAATGGTAATTTTATAGCAAAAGACAAAGAAAATAAAAAAAGCCAATTTTGGGCAGATGTTTATGATGGAAATCAAGGCTTTGTGATACATGGTCATAGATGGATGGATACTGTTCATATACACCAAAATGCTATAGGGATAGATACAGGGTGTGTATATGGAAATAAACTAACAGCTATAGTTATAAATTCAAAAGATGATTATAGGATAGTACAAACTAATGGGTGTTAAAACTAACATAACATTAGTTAGACTAAATCAACTTTTTCCATCTTATGATTTTTTAGAGATTATCCATACTGTAGCTGGAATAATGGACACAACTTACATAGTAAACACACAAACACAAAGCTATATACTAAAACATTATGAACGAGATTTGAAAAGTAAGGTTATACAAGATGCAAAACTTTTAGATGGATTAAAATCTATTGGTTTAAATGTATCTGTTTTGTTAGAAAAATCAGAAGGTTGGTATCTTTACACAAAACTAAAAGGTAAAGAACCAAAACATATAAAAATTTTTCATATTCAAGCACTTGCAAGATTTTTATCTAAGATGCATAATTATACATATAAAAAAAGCTTTGCTAATGATTTTGTAAAATCTAAAGAGATAAAAGAGATGTTAAAAGTTATAAAAACAAAGAAGTTTTATCTTTATCATAAGTATAGTTTTTTACAAAACATTAGTTTTAAAAATGATGGCATCATACATGGAGATATTTTTAAAGATAACACTGTTTTTGAAGATTTTAAAATAGGGGTATTTGATTTTAGTGATAGTGGAGATGGATGTTTTGCTTTTGATGCAGGGATAACACTGTTTGGATTTGGTATAGATGTTACAAACAAATTTTTTATAAGAATATTTGTAAATACTTACAATCAGTACACAACAAAAAAGTTATCTATAAATAAACTAACTACAAATATAAAACTTGCTTCTAGTTTTTATGGTTTAAAAAGGGTTTGTAGAGTTGTTTAATGATATACTCAAAATATGATTAATATAACCAACATAGATATAGCAGAATTAAACATCTATAGACAGCTTAGAGAAAAGCATTTTATGGATGACAATAGTTTTATAGCGGACTCTCCAAAAGTTGTAAATATACTTTTAAAAGAAGATATTGAAGTAAAAAGCATCTTAGCTACTAAAGAGTATTATGATGAGTTTAAAGAGTTAGTAGCATCTAAAAATATACCAAAACTTTATATAGCTTCTAAAGATGAGATGCAAAAAATAGTTGGTCATAAGATTCATCATAACTGTATGATGCATGGCATCCGACCAAAAGATGTAGAACTAGATAAGTTAGATAACCATATAATCATGTTAGATAACATAACATCAACTGAAAATATCGGCTCAATAGCAAGAAGTGCTGTAGGTTTAGGTGTAACTTCATACCTTGTACCAAAACAATCACCACACCCTTTTAGTAGACGAGCATTAAGAGTTTCTATGGGTTATGCATCTATGCTAAAGACACATATATATGACGATATATTTACCACTATAGCAAAACTAAAAGTAAATGGTTATAAAATCTTTGCAGCAGAAGTCACACCAAATAGTACATTTTTAAGTGATATAAAAGTACCTAAAAAATGGGTGATTCTTATGGGGCATGAGGGTCATGGTATATCTAAAGATGTTTTAGAAATTTGTGATGAAGTTGTAACCATAGAGATGCAACCAAATGTAAAAAGTTTCAATGTAGCAGTTGCATCTTCTATAATTATGTATAAGTTTAAAAACTAAGCTTGTAAAAGTTTACTAAGTGCATTTGTATTTTGTTCATCTACTTGGTTTATAACCATTGATTTTTCTGTATTTCTAGTTGCAAAATCTATCTGAGAGATAGTCCCACAAGTTCCATCTTCTTTTAAAAACATACCACAACTTTTCATCTCGCCTAAGGTTTGATTTGTTTGGGTTTTAAATGTAAACTCGCTTGATTGAGAGTTTAAGAAAATAGCTCCGATTCCAACTTCACCTAGCCCTACCAACTCTTTTTCTTGACTGTCTTCATTTTTTAGCCAGATTTGCAGTTTATCAAAGATGCTATCATTTTCATCTATCCAGCCGTTGTTATCTTTGTCATACTCGCTTAACTCTCCAAAACCATCACCAGTTTTTGTACCAAATAGTTCACTACCTTGATTGATGATACCATCATTATTTTTGTCTAGTGCTAAAAAGCCACTGTTGCT
>CAZSWW010000114.1:0-5052 GCA_964611265.1 uncultured Sulfurimonas sp.
TAGTCAACATAAGTTAGATAATGCTCATATTTTTCATTTCTACCAAACACTATATCAAAGTAAGTGCTTTGGATTTTTTCTGTCATCTCTCCACGAGAACCACAACCTATAGTTCTAGCATCAACATTTGCTACAGGAGTTATCTCAGCTGCAGTTCCAGTTAAAAATGCTTCATCAGCTACATAAACCTCTTCACGAGTGATGCGACGACGAGTAACTTTTATACCCATATCTTCAGCCATCTCTATAACCATCTTTTGAGTGATAGATGCTAAAGAGTTGTCATTTGGTGGAGTGATTAACTCTCCATTTTTTACCATAAAGAAACAAGCACCACTAGCTTCAGCTACATAACCTTGGTCATCTAAAAGTAAAGCTTCATCATAACCACAATCAATCGCTTCAAACTTAGCCATTTGAGAGTTCAAGTAGTTAGCAGTAGCTTTTGCTTTACCCATATTTGAAGTGTTAGCAGGTCTAGTCATAGAAGCAATTTTAAGCTTTATACCTTTCATAAGACCCTCTTCACCAAGGTAAGCACCCCATTCCCAAGCACTCATAACAGTTTCAACTGGAGCTTCTTTATGGTAAACACCCATAACACCATAACCTAAAAATGCAAATGGTCTTATATAAACATTGTCACCTGTAAACTCATTTTTCTTTACTAAGTCTATTTGAGCTTGATTCATCTCTTCTATACTATAAGGTATATCTATAAGTGTCATTTTAGCAGACTCTTTAAGTCTAGTAGTATGCTCATTTAGTCTAAATATAGCATAACCTTTTTTAGTTTTATAAGCCTTAGTTCCCTCTATAACACCATTACCATAGTGTAAAGTATGAGAAAGTACATGTATCTTAGCATCATCCCAAGCAACAAATTCACCATTCATCCAAATATATTTGGCAGCATCCATAAAGTCTCCATCATTATTAATATTAGACTTCTTGCAAAACTCCTATAAGCCTCAAAAGGCTAAGAAGTGGTAAGATTGTAAAAAACAAATTTTTCAGCCTAGCCATAGCTAAGGTGAAAATATTTTTTTTTGCAAGATTGCTACTTCTTAGCCTTCCCTTTGGGCACTTTATAGAGAGCTTTATTCTTCGTTAGATAACCTTTAGCATAGCCAGCTATGCTAAAGAACATCTGCCTTGATTAAAACTCTCTATAAAATGTTGAGGCTTATAGGAGTTTTTCAAGAAGTCTATTACTGTCATTTTATCTAAAAATAGATAATTTATAGAATAAAATTAAAATTAAGTAATTTTTTCAAGTTTTTTAATTTAAAAAAGTTTGATTGTCCTTATAGCTTCATAGATATCTGTAAATATATTTGTTTCTATAGGTATAAAATAGAAAAAAAGTATTATAAATGTATAGAGTAACAAAGTACCAAATAAATTTTCTCTATCGTAAAGCTTAAAAGCTGTACCAAATGATTTTTTCATGCGAACACCTAAAACATTTATACTAACAAATTCATCTAGTAAAAGATGAATTAAAAATCCAAAAAGTAAGAATATACCTGCAATGGTAGAAAAAGTTATATTAAAATAAAAGACTTTATAAAATATTAACATTGTAATTTGTGCGAATACTACTCCCATAGGTATAGAATGAAATATCCCTCTATGTGTTGTAAAACTTATAAAAAGCTGAAATAATGTTAAACGAAGAATAAAAATAGAAATTAGCCAGTATCCAATCAAATAAAATAACGATAAATTATTTGGAATTGACAATATAATGATAAGGGGGAGAAATATAGAAATAATCTTAAAAAAGATTTGTATAGGTTTAGAATTGTCAGAATCTAAATCTGGTAAAACACCACCAATAATACCTAAACTTAAAACTATAAGAGATTGTGTTATATCTATAATAGATGCAGTATGTAAAGGTACTATTATAATACCAGTAGCAATAACTGCACCGTTAATATGTTGCTCAAATGATGCCATAAATATTCCATATTTTATTTTTCAAATGATACTTAAATTTTGTTGGAAAAGATAAAAATATGTCAAATTGTATAATTAAGTTACAATATTAATCATAACCATATCTAAGTATGTAGCAACTTGTAACATTTTTTCCCACTTGATTATTATATATCTTTTTTTTAATACACTTTTTGTTATAGTGCAAGTAACTGTTTTTTCTTTTACACAAAATATATTATATTGGGTTGTGAGAGAAGAAAAAAATTGAAAAGGTAGGATTATATGGAACATATTGCTACAGCAAATCCGTATTTTGGAGTATTTGTACTTTTTGTAGTTACATTTGGTGCATTTACAGCAACAACAATCGTTGCTCGTCTAGCGTCTCGTGCATTGGCCGCTAAAGATAGTGAAAAGATTAAACTATCTGTTTACGAGTGTGGACCAGAGGTTACTAAACAACCAAATAGATTATCACCACAGTTTTATCTATTTGCATTATTATTTTTACTGTTTGATGTAGAGATAGTGTTTATGTTCCCTTGGGCAGTTGACTTTAAGCTTCTTGGATGGTTTGGTTTTGCTGAGATGTTAATGTTTATATTATTATTAACTATTGGGTTTGTATATGCATGGAAAAAAGGAGCGCTTGAATGGCACAACATAAAATAAATTATACACAAAATGGTGGTTTACCAGTAGCACTAACAAGTATTGATAAGATAGCAAACTGGGGTCGTTCAAACTCTCTTTGGGCTATGACTTATGGTCTTGCTTGTTGTGGTATTGAGATGATGGCAGCAGGTGCTTCAAGATATGACTTCGATAGATTTGGTACTATCTTTAGAGCTTCACCTCGTCAATCTGATGTTATGATAGTAGCTGGTACTTTAACTAAGAAACATGCTGAGTTTATCAAAAGACTTTACGATCAGATGACTGAGCCTAGATGGGTTATATCTATGGGTTCATGTGCAAATACTGGTGGTATGTTTAACACTTATGCAACTGTTCAAGGTGTTGATAGAATTATCCCTGTTGACTTATACTTACCAGGTTGTGCTCCTCGTCCAGAGACACTTCAATATGGTGTGATGCTACTTCAAAAGAAGATTCGTGCAAACAAAGCATCTCGCGCACAAAAAGCTAAAAGGTTAATGTAATGAGAGCATATAAACCAAAAGATAATGTACAAAAAAAAGCATACTATACAGATAGATTTTATGTAGCTCCACAAGTTCCTAAATATGATGTTGTAAGTGATGAAATCTTTGCAACTGATTTAGATGCTATTAAAGCTAAGTTTGAAGTTTTTGATGCTTATATCCAAGTTGAACAAATGGTAGTTTATATAAAACCTGAAGATAACTTTAAAGTTCTTGAATTTATAAGAGATGAATTAGAATATACTCAACTTTCAGAGATGAGTGCTATTGATTTTATCGCTCAAAGAGATGAATTTGAGATTTTTTATCAAATGCTTAGTATGAGTAAAAGAAAAAGAATCCGTATCAAAATGGCTATAAAAAATGGTGAAGCTGTAAACTCTGTTGAAAAGCTTTTCCGTAGTGCTGATTGGGCTGAGAGAGAGATGTTTGATATGTTTGGTATCGTAGCAAATGGTCACCCTTTTATGAAAAGAATCCTTATGCCTTACGACTGGCAAGGGCATCCACTTCTTAAAACTTACCCACTTCAAGGTGATGAGTTTGCTGCATGGTATGAAGTTGATAAGATTTACGGTAAAGAAGCAAGAGAAGAGATAGGGCCTGAACTTCGTGATACTGCTAGAGTAGATAGATATGATTCTCAAAGATTTGCTCGTCTTGGACATGAAGTACCAAAAGGCACTGAGATAACAGGTAATGAACCTAAAAATACACAAAACTATCAAGAAGATGGTGGAGTATTTATGGTTAAAAAATTAGATAAAGCATCATCAAAAGTTATTGATGATCCTCAAAGATAGGTGGTAAAATATGGCACAAGTACAAAATAGATTAACACCGTTTTTTGAAAATATTACATTTGATAGAGACGATAATGAACTTATATTAAACTTCGGTCCTCAGCATCCATCTGCTCACGGACAACTTCGTTTAATGCTTCACTTACAACAAGAACAAATTGTAAAAGCTCATCCAGATATCGGTTACCTTCACCGTGGTATGGAGAAGATGGCTGAAAATATGATATACAACGAGTTTATGCCAACAACTGACCGTATGGACTATATCGCATCATCATCAAACAACTATGGTTTTGCACTTGCAGTTGAAAAGCTTATAGGGCTTGAAGTTCCTCGTCGTGCAAAAGTTATCAGAATGATGCTTTTAGAGATTAACCGTTTAATGAGCCACCTTTTTTGGTTAGCTACAACTGCACTAGATATTGGTGCTATGACAGTTTTTCTTTATGGTTTTAGAGAAAGAGAATATCTTATGGATATTATCGAGGGTTATTGTGGGGCTAGACTTACACACTCTGCTATCCGTATAGGTGGTGTTCCACTAGATATACAAGATAGTTTTATCCACCAACTAAGAGCATTCTTAAATAAACTTCCTCAAAATATCAAAGATTATGAAGATTTACTAGATACTAACCGTATTTGGCTTATGAGAATGGAAGAGGTTGGAACTATCTCAACTGATATGGCTGTTTCATGGGGTTGTACAGGTCCAATGCTTAGAGCATCAGGAGTTGCATGGGATATTCGTAAAGAGGAGCCTTATGAACTTTATGATGAAGTAGAATTTAATGTACCTTACTCAGATAAAGGTGATAACTTCGCTCGTTACCGTGTATATATGGAAGAGATGAGAGAATCTGCAAAGATACTCTACCAAACTATAGATATGTATGAAAAATGTGTTAAAGATGGTCAAACTGAATTAATGGCTCATGCTCCTAAATATATTTCTGCTCCAAAACTTGACATCATGACTCAAAACTACTCTTTGATGCAACACTTTGTTCTTGTAACTCAAGGTATGAGACCACCAGTTGGTGAAGTTTATGTAGCAACAGAATCACCAAAAGGTGAACTTGGTTACTTTATAAACTCTCAGGGTGGACCATACCCATACAGACTTAAACTTCGTG
>CAZSWW010000115.1:0-5020 GCA_964611265.1 uncultured Sulfurimonas sp.
TTAACTTTCTATAAATAGTCTACTAGCAAGTTCCATAGCACTACTAGATGTTTCTTTTTTCAAAACTTTATAAACACGATTTACATGATCTTCTAAAATTTTATGATTATTTATAGTTTTATCATTGCCTCTATCTATCTTCTTATAAGAACCATTTTCTTGTAACTCATGTGCAAGAGAATTATCTGAACATTGAAGTTTAAGTATCTGTATAATCTTGATTTTTGATGCTTCATCTTTTATCGCTGTAAGTAGTTCTATCCTTCGTACAAGATTTCTAGGCATCCAATCAGCTGAAGATATATAAACTTGATTTTCATCATTTTTAAAGTAAAAAACTCTTGGATGTTCAAGATACTTTCCAAGTATAGAGATAACTCTAATATTTTCACTTACACCTTTTATATTTGGTTTTAAACAACAAATACCACGAACGATAAGGTCTATCTTAACACCTGCTTGACTAGCTTTATATAAAGCACGAATCACATCATCATCAACTAAAGAATTTATTTTTGCGATTATTTGACCATTTGTACCATTTTTAGTTTCATTTTGAATCATAGAAAGTATCTGTGGTTTTATTTGTGATGGGGACATATAAAGTTCATTTAATTTCCCTTTTTTAGAAAAACCTGTAAGGAAGTGAAAAAACCTAGTTAAATCGTTTGTTATCTCATCTTTACTTGTCATATAACTCATGTCTGTGTAGATTTTTGCAGTTGCTTGGTTATAGTTTCCTGTTCCTAGATGAGCATACTGTTTTAGTTTTCCATCTTTTCTTCTAGTTACTAAAGCAGCTTTTGCATGGACTTTAAAACCTTTGATGCCATAGATAACATGAGCCCCAGCTTTTTCAAGTGCCTTTGCCCAGATAAGATTGTTTTCCTCATCAAATCTAGCTTTTAACTCAACCATTACAGTTACTTGTTTTCCACTTTCACTAGCTTCTATAAGTGCTTTTACTATAGGGGAGTTTGTTCCTGAACGATACAGTGTCATCTTTATAGAGACTACATTTGAGTCTTTAGAAGCACTTTGTATAAGGTTTACTATGGGATCAAAACTTTCATAAGGGTGGTATAAAAGTACATCTTGTTTCTCTAAAACAGAAAATACATTTTCACCACTTGAAAAAGGTGGAATATTTTTTGGCTTAAAAGGGCTAGATAAAAGCTGTGCAAAATCTTTGTTTGAAACTATTTGCCATAAACTAGAAAGGTCTAAAAATGTATGAAATGTATAAATATCATCTTTATAAACATTTACATGTTGGTTGATAAAGTTTATGATTTCATCATCTGCATTTGAACCAACTTCAAGTCTTACTATCTCACCTTTACGACGAAGTTTTAAACCCTCTTCAAGTATCTCCATAAAGTCATCAGCTTCCTCCTCTTGTATCTCTATATCTGCATTTCTTGTTACTCTAAAAGATGCATATTTTAAAAGTGAATAACCAGGAAAAAGGTCTTCAACATGCTCTGCTACTAAACTCTCTATAATTACATAAGTACCACTATTTAACTCTACAAATCTGTTTAAAACACGAGGTACACGGATGATACCAAATCTCTCAATAGAGTTATCCTCTTCATCTGCAAGTTTTACAATAAGACCAAAACTAAGATTGTTTAGATGTGGAAAAGGATGTGTTGCATCTACTGCTATAGGGATAATAACAGGATAAATATGCTCATAAAAAAACTTACTTAACTTTTGTTTTTCAGTTTTATTTGCTTCGTTATATTTTATAACTTTTATACCCTCAGGCGAGAGTTTGTTTAAAATCTCACTTCTACAATACTCAACAACTTGTTGTTCTTGATGAAGTTTATGCCGAATCTGTCTAAGTTGTTGTAAAGGGGTTAATCTATCTGCCCCTGAAACAATAATACCAGCCGAAAAAAGCTTTTTAAGACCAGCCACACGAATCATATAAAACTCATCAAGATTTGTACCATAAATAGCCAAAAACTTTAATCTTTCCAACAATGGTAAAGACTCATCTTGTGCTTGTTTTAATACTCTTGTATTAAACTCTAACCATGAAAGTTCACGATTTATATAAAGATCTGGATTTTTAAGGTTTAGCATATTTTATCACCTGACATAATTTTATAGTTTTGCAAGAAGTCTATTATATCAAATAGAGTTTACTTAAATGTTAATAGACCTCTTATGTAACTTAAAAATGATTAAAAGTTGCTATTTGTGATAAGCTATCTTCCCCTCCTATACCCACCACCAGTATAATTTTTCTTAAAACACTTATGACAAATATTATGCTTTTCATTTTTTGGTAAAGGGTTATGACACATTCTACAAGTTCTTACAAACTCTGCTTGTTGTAAAGAGTTTTCTATATACTTGTTTAGTATCCCCCTAGTTGTTCGTGCTTTTTGCTCATCTAAAAAGTGGTCTTTAAAACGGTAACTTAACCATAGATATAATGAAATCTCTTTTACCATATCTTCCACTTTTAGTAACTCCATCGCAGTTTTTGCATGAGTTCCTTGTAGTTTTGGTGGGGTGTATGGAACTGGCATCTCTTGTTCTAAAGCCCAGATGTAGTTGTTGTAAGATTCTATGATGTGTGGAGATTTTAGAGTTAAAGGGGCACAAGCTAAATGAAATTTTGTAGCTATATCTAGGTCATAAGTATCTACTATCTTTGATGCTTCTAACATATCTTCTAGGTTTGATGCACGAAACGGTCCATTAAACTCCATATTTTCACCGAAAAATCTTAAAATCTCTTCTAGTGAATTTTCCTCTAAGATATTTGCTACAAGTTTTATGTGGTCTAGGTTTGCCATCACTTTAAAAGGTATAGTTATAGCTTCTATCTTTTTGTTAAAGTTCTTTTTTATAACTTTTAAAGTATCTCTGCCTAATGCTCCAACAAACCCTTTTTCATGTAAACCATAGCGACCTGCACGACCTGAGATTTGGGCTATCTCTGATGATTTTAGTTCCCTTTGGCTTACACCATCAAACTTATCTGCTTTGGAAAACAGTACAGTTTTTATAGGCATATTTAGACCCATGGCTATAGCATCTGTAGCTATTAGAACTTGGGTTTTCCCCTCTCTAAACCTTTTGGCTTCCTCTCTTCTTACCTCAGGTGAGAGGTTTCCATAAACTACACTTACACTAAAATCTTTTGAGAACTGTTGCTTTAATCTTAGAACATCTTTTCTGCTAAATGCTATGATAGCAGTACCCTCTTGCACATCTTTAGCATCTGTATAATCCTCTAACAACTCTAGTGGATTTTTTCTCTCAAACTCTATGATTTCTAACTCTTCACCTAGGTACTCAGCTAGTGCTATGATGGCATCTTTTACATTTGGTGAGCCTGTCATTATAACCTCAGATGCTGGTGTACCTATGATAGCATTTGCCCATGCCCAACCACGGTCATCATCACCTATCATCTGTACCTCATCTATGACACAAACATCTACATCTACCTCAAAGTTTAGCATCTCTATAGTTGAACTTATATGTGTAGCTTCCTCATTTACAATTTGTTCTTCACCTGTTATGAGTGAAGCATCTATCCCCATAGCATTTAAGTTTTCATAACCCTCTAGTGCTAAAAGTCTAAGTGGAGCTAGGTAGTAACCAGTATCTGCTTCTTGGAGTTTTTGCATCGCTGTATATGTCTTACCACTGTTTGTTGGTCCTATATGAAGAGTTAGTTTTCTTCTCATACTTCTAGCTTGTGGGAAAAGGTTTTTAAAGTCCCTTATAGTTCTAGCCAAAAGTGCTTGTCGTTGTTTTTTTACAATCTCATCTTGAACATTATAGATAAATCTTCTAAGAGTTTTTTTCTTTATCTTTGGTGTTATCACTAAGTTTACATTTAGTAACTCTTTTAGATGGTTAAAAACTTTTTCATATAACTCTTCATCTTTTAGATGCAGTAGTGATGCATAGTTGTTACACTCATGCACTAACTCTTTTAACTCACTTAAAAAAAACTCCTCTTGCTCATCTTTAGAACTTTGAACCACTTGTGAAAAGTCTAACTCCTTACCAGCCCAAATATCGCCAAGTAAAGATTCTAAGTCTATATGCAGGTCTAAAACATAGTTAAACTTAGAAGTTGTAAAAGGTATATCTACACTACTCTCAACTTGTGCGAAATACTCATCTTTTAAAAGTTCTGAACTGTTTACATCCAACTGAGTGGAGAGGATGCTCTCAAGTATATGTTCTTTTATCTGTGGATATTTTGAACTTTGTGGTGGAGATGAGCGAAGAGATGCTATAACCTCTTTTTTAGTTAAGTATTCGTGTGGGTCTTGTAGTTTTTCTATGAAAGTTTCTATGTAATTTTGTCTTTTTTTTGTTACTTCATCTTTGTCTTGTTGTATCTTTTTTACAATCTCTTCTTGTGAAGATTCATCTAAAAAGTCATAACTATAAGGTTTAGTTTTTAAAACCTCTATCTTGTAAAAACTCTCCCCATAAAGCACATAGTGTATAGATGCATTAAACTCAAAACAATCATCTATGTCAAAAAGTCCTTCACAAGATTTTTGTATAGCCTCTCTTTTTACCTCATAACGGATATGTTTTAGTTTTGATTCCACTTTAGAGATGGTTATTTTTTTTGTTCTTGTATCTGCAAAAGCACGATGAAGTTCAAGTGCCTCATCATCTGAGATGTCAAGTTGCAAAAAAAGTTGCTCTAACTTCTCTTCCCTATCAAGTGATGGTTCTTGTGGTCTATCTGATGGGTAGATTACATCATTGTTCACAAAAAAGCTCATTATCTCTCTTCTTATATCGCTATCTGCTTCACTCCAAAGCATACGGGTAAGTTTTAAGAGTTCAGGTTTTGAGTGGGTAATATCTACTATCCCCATAGTATGAAACATCTCACTTAGAGTTTCAGCACTTACTCTCTCTATACCCACATCAAATGGGTCATTATCAAAGTATTTTTTTATTTTTTGGTTTATTTTAGTATTTTTTTTATTTCTTTTAGACATTTGGTATTATAACT
>CAZSWW010000116.1:0-5011 GCA_964611265.1 uncultured Sulfurimonas sp.
AAATCTTACTTGATATAATGTCAAACATAAAATTTGGAGCAAGTAATGAACAGAAAAAAGATATATAACCCAGAATCAACTGAAAGTGTAAATGATAGAAAGATATTTGGTGGTAATCCAACAGGAATCTTTGAGTTAAATAACATTAAGTATCAGTGGGCTTATAATCTTTGGGAGATGATGCTAAACAACACTTGGTATCCAAAAGAGGTCGATATGACTAGAGATGTAAATGACTATAAAAATCTTACAGATATGGAAAAATCTGCTTATGACAAAGCACTTTCACAACTAATCTTTATGGATTCACTTCAGACAAATAACCTTATAGACAATGTAAACCCCTATATAACTTCACCTGAGATAAATCTTATCTTAGTTCGTCAGGCATTTGAAGAAGCATTACACTCTCAAAGTTATGCTGTTATGGTAGATAGCATCTCTACAAATTCAGAAGAGATTTATGGACTTTGGCGAAATGATATGATGCTAAAGACTAAAAATGATGCAATTTTTCGTACTTATGACAAGCTATCAGTTGAGCCAACTGAACATAACTTTGTAAAAGCTTGTTTTGCGAACCAAATCTTAGAGGGTATATACTTCTATAGTGGTTTTGCATATATCTACACTCTTGCTCGTTCAGGTAAGATGCTAGGTTCTGCACAGATGATAAGGTTTATACAAAGAGATGAAGTAACTCACCTTGTTCTTTTTCAAAACCTTATAAACTCTCTAAGAAAAGAAAGACCAGACCTTTTTACTACTGAGCTAAAAGCAGAAGTTATAGAGATGTTTAAAGAAGCTGTAGAGCTTGAAGTAAACTGGGGTAAGTACATAACACAAGGGCAGATACTTGGTTTAACAGATGACATAGTTGAACAATACATAAAATATCTAGCAGATGATAGACTAGCATCAGTTGGTTTTGAGAAGATTTATAATGTAGAAAATCCTATAAAATGGGTTGATGACTTTGCAAAATTTAACGACCAAAAAACAAACTTTTTTGAGGGAACTGTTACTAACTACTCAAAAGGAAGTTTAAGTTTTGATGACGATTTCTAATCTTTGCTCACTTAGTTTTAAAACAACTTCTAACTATGAAGATAACTTAAAAACTGTTTTAAAACTCATAGAAGATGCTGATGAAAACTCTATGATCGTTGCTCCTGAAGTTTGTCTAACTGGTTATGATTATGATAACTTTGAGAGTATGTATGAGTTTTCTACTATAGCTATAGCAGAGATAAAAAAAGTAACTACTAACAAAATAGTAATACTAACAATGCTTGAAAAAAGAGATGGTAAAGTTTATAACTTTGCTAAGGTTTTTCACAATGGTGAAGTTGTTTATGAACAAGCAAAAGCAAATCTTTTTAAGTTTGGGCAAGAGCATCACTATATGGAAGCTGGAGATGTTGAAGATATAAATATCATAGAGATAGCTGGTGTAAAGATTGGCTTATTTATATGTTTTGAACTTCGTTTTAAAGACTTGTGGCAAAGATTAGAGGGTGCTGATGTTATCGCTGTTCCATCTTGGTGGGGAGTTTTAAGATCTGAAAATTTTAAAACTCTAACACAAGCATTAGCTGTTATGAATCAGTGTTATGTTATAGCATCTGATAGTCTAAATGAAGAGTGTACAGGGCAGAGTGGAGTTATAACACCATTTGGTGAAGTTAGTAGAAATGCAGATGTAGCATCTTTGAGAGTTCCTTATGAAGCTCAAGAGATTAAAAAAATGAGAAGATATATGGATGTAGGGATAGATAGCCATGATTAAACTAGATAGAATAACAGCTACTAAAACAAATAGGTTAGCCAACGAATGTGATGCTATATTTAAACTAAGTGATAGAGTTAAACTAGCTATTGCTAACACAAATCGAGAAGTTTTTGTACCAACTGCTTTTAAATTTAGTGCTTATAAATTAGATGCTTTACCTATAGGTGCTTCACAATATATTAGTTCACCTTTAACTGTTTCTAAAATGACAGAGTATTTACAACCTAAAGGTGCAGATAGAGTTTTAGAAGTTGGTTGTGGAAGTGGTTATCAAGCAGCTGTTCTTTCGCATCTATTTCGTGGAGTATTTACTATAGAAAGAATAGAACCTCTTATGTTAGAAGCAAAAAGTCGTTTTAGAGAACTTGGCATCCATAATATCCATACAAGAACTGATGATGGACAAAATGGTTGGAAACAATATGCTCCTTATGATAGAATACTATTTTCAGCTACAGCTAAAAGCATCCCAAAAGTTTTATTTGAACAGTTAATAGATGGTGGAATTTTAGTAGCACCTGTTCAAAAAGGCAATAAACAAATCATAACAAGATTTGTAAAAAACGGAAATTCTATAACAGAAGAGGAACTTGAAGAGTGTGATTTTGTTCCTGTTCTTGATGGAGTACAAAAATAATGAAACTTTGTTATCTGCATAACAAATCAAAAGATTTTTCTGAACATAAAGATAAATTTTTAGAAGCATATCCAGATAATGATGTCATAGATATAACAAAAGTTAAAAAAAAAGATAAAGAAAAAAGATATGAACTTTATCTAATCGATTTTGAAAAAGTAGATAAAAAGATTTCAGAACTAGCAAATAACTTTTTTGAAGATATAGAAAATCCTCTAATCTACTTTTTTATACCAAAAGAGTATAAAATTTCTTTAATACAACTAGCTTTTATGTTAAATACAAAATCGATAATAACTGTTATGCAAGATACGAATAAAGTTATAACAAAAATAAACAAAGATTTTAATAAACATAAAGAGTATACTAAAGCCTTAGAACTAGGAAATAATCTTGTTAACCATCATTCCTATATGATATATAAAGATGAAGAGTTTTCTTATGCTTCTAAACAGTTGTTAAGAGATTTAAACTGTAAAACGGTAAAAGAACTTCGTAAAAAGATTGATCAAAACATTGATGTAAAGAAATTCTTTATAGATGATGAACCTGTTAAAAGATTTATCTCTTCAGAGATAAGTAAGGATTCTACATTTTTTATAAAAAGTATAAGAAGTGACAATTATACACTTGTTTCATTTGAGTTAAATAACGATTATGAACCAAAACAAGATAACTTAAACTATATCTCTGGAAGACTTACTTATATAGAATTTCTTAAAGATAAAGTGTTAGAAAAAATGGTTGCTGATAAATTACTTTCTATTTTAACATTAGATATAAGTGAGATTGCAAATATTTTCTCAGAAAAAGATGAAGAGATATTTATAAAAAACTTTTTACATGAGATTGAATTAATTATAGATACTAAATTGATACTAGCTCAATACGATGCATATATGTATGTTGTGTTGTTTGAAGATATAGATTTTTATAAAATGCAAAAAAAAGCTCAAAATTACTACTTACAAATTTTGAACTTCTTAAACAAACAAAAACTACAATTTGATGTTCATATGTATGGGATAAACATCATAGACCCTGAATTAGACCCTATTTTAAAAAGTTTAGATGCTATTGTACAAAATGATTTAGATAACATACCATTAGATTCTTCAGATGTAGAATACATAAATGACTTTCAAAAAAATATGGATTCTACCGATACTATTAGCTATCTATTAAGTAGTATTTATGAAAATAATAATGACTTAAAACTTTTAAATATTTATGATGGTATGAGTATCACAACATCATCTAAAATACTTAAAAAAACAGATGAACTTATGTATGTTAAAGTTGAAGAGATACAAAGCTACATAATGGATATGGATAAAACAACCATTTTACAATCTTCTGTTTTAACAAAAAGTATCAGAGCAAATGTAAAATATATATGCAATAAAGAAAAATATGCAATTTTATATAAGTTTAGGATGCTTGACTATAACCCTAATGAAAGATTACACGGTAGAGTCAAAAGTGCAAAACTTATACCTGTTGTTATATCACTAATCGGTTCTCGTGTTAAAGGTGAACTAATCGATATATCTGCAAAATCCATAGCACTTAAAGTAAAAAAATCAAAAGCGATGAAAAATATTCTCAACCAAGAGATAGATTTAATCTTTTATATAGAAAATATTAGGGACCGTGGAGCTTCTATAAAGATAGAAGAGAGTGCTGTAGTAGTTTATGAATCTGAACCATCAGAAGATGGTTATGTTAAACTTGTTTGTATATTTCATGAAGATATGGAGAGTGAAGCAGTTATAATCGACTATATCTTTAACAGACAAAAAACAATTATTCAAAATATAAAATATTTAGTTAAGTAGGATAAAAATGGAAAATATTTACGGTATAAAGTATAACAAACCTGAGGTTGTACTACTTCAAGATACAGGTATCGGTGTGGCTGAAAGTGCTGCTAGGACTTGTTATAACTCATTTGCTAACAGTGAAAATGATGTTATACAAAATATAGAAAACCAGATGCCAAATGATGTTATGTGTGATGAGATAAACTCTATAGAAGAATCTTCGCTGTTAGATGATTTAGCTTGGACATATTTTCATCATAGCATCTTAGAACATGCAAATCTTAGTTATCTTGTTAGAGGAACTTCAAGAGGTGTACTTCAAGAACATGCAAGACATCGCATCCAAGCTATAAGTGTTAGAAGTACCCGTTATACTATGAGTTCACTTATAAATGCTTTTGTAGCATCTATGGGGGATAGAGAGTTTTTTATAGAAAAGATTTTGAGTTTTGATATGTTTGTAACAAGTGATGCTAACTATAACAAGATAGAGATAAGTGCTATGTTTGACAAACTAACATACCAAAAGAGTGTTATAGATGATTTTAACTCTATAGCCATTGCAAAAAGTTCTTTTGATTTATTGGATAAGTTTGGTTATGATTGCGAGTTACTTTTTAATGCACTTGAAAATGGCAAGAAGAAACGAAATGTAGGTGATGCTTTTAAGCATATCATAACTGACAATGTAAAAGTAGATATGGTAGTAACTTTTAATCTTAGAAGTTTAAAAAATTATTTTACACTTAGAGATAGTGG
>CAZSWW010000117.1:0-4975 GCA_964611265.1 uncultured Sulfurimonas sp.
TTTTCTTTATAAAATTCAATAGTTTTCAATAAACCATCTTCAAGAGATACTTTTGGAATAAATTTCAATTCATCTTTAGCTAAATTAATATCTAATATACGTCTTGGTTGTCCATTTTCTTTTGATGTATCCCAAATAATATCAAATGTTCCACCCATTAATTTTCTAATTAATAAAGCTAAATCTTTAATACTTATTTCATTCCCTGATCCTATATTTATAGGTGATACATCACTATCTGTAAGTAGTGATAACATTAAAGCATCGGTAAGATCATCGACAAATAATAAATCTCTTGTCGGAGTCCCATCTCCCCATAAAACAACCTCTTTTTTATTATTTTGAATAGCATCAAAAAACTTAACAATCATAGCAGGTACAACATGGGACTTATCTTTTTCAAATGTATCTTCTGGACCATATAAGTTTGTTACCAATAATACTTGTGATTTCATTCCATATTGATTTTTATATGCTTCCCCCTGTACAATTAACATTTTTTTTGCCATACCGTAAGGTGCATTTACCTCTTCAGGATAACCTTTCCATATATCAGCTTCTTTAAATGGTAATTCTGGAAATTTAGGATAACTACACACAGACCCAATTGAAACTATTTTAGCTACATTGTTTAATCTACAACTTTCTAAAACATTAGTTGTAATAGTAATATTATCAAAATAAACAGATCCTTGATTTTTCTTGGTAAATTCTATCCCTCCAGTTATACCAGCCATATGTATAACATAATCTATCCCTTTAAATGCTTCTACTGCATCTTCTAATACTCTTAAATCAAACTCTTTAGAGCGAATAATTCTAACTTCCTTAAAATCATACTGACTTATTTTTTTCTGTAAGGATTTTCCAACAAATCCAAGTCCACCTGTAATTGCTACTCTTATATTGCTTAAGTTCATTTTATATTACCTTTTAATTTAACTTGATCTAAAAAAATCAATACATCTTTTGCACTTGGAAAATCTTCTTCAGGATTAATTGTTTCTTGTACTTCCAATCTATCACCAAACAAAGTATCACTTCCTAGATGCTTTACAATCTCATTTATAGATATAGAATCTTTTGCACCAATATCTATAATACCACTTCTATCAAAACGATCACACATTAATTCAGCATTTTTCTTGATATCAATAAAATTATATCTAGATTCTCCAGAAATAAATATCTCATTATTGTTAATCAAATCAACTAAAATTCCTTTATCTAATCCATCACCAAACATACTACCTAATCGTATAACAAGATTATTTTTATTTGAATCCAATACCAAATTTTCTGCACATTTTTTATTTAATCCATAAGGATGATCTAGCTGACATCTTGACGAGACGGAACTTATATGTATAATTTTACGATAATCCCATTTATATATGATTTCTGCAGTTAATCTTACACTAGCATCGAAATCTTCAAGTGGATTTTTTAATGCCCAAAATCTCTTTGAAGGCATTGCAGTATTTATTAGAATATCATAATGATCATTGATTTTATCTGAGTAATTTTTTCTATTTATTCCTACAACATTCCAATCTCTTTTCATACACTCTTCATATAAACTTGACCCGACATATCCTTCAAACCCAATAATACCTATTTTTTTCATTAAGCTTTTTCCTTGAAAATATCTTCATTACAAATTGGAGGATTACATTTATCCCAATTTTTTGTTAAAAAAGCCATTGCTGTAGTTTCTTCAATAGCATAAAATGCATGTGATACATTTATCGGTGTTCTTACACATTGCCCTTTTGATAAATGTAAAAATGATTCTTTCCCATCTTCTTCCTTGTAAACCATTACACCATAACCATCAACCACCATAAAATACTCAATAAATTCTGGATGATAATGATTACCTCTAATCTTATTTGGACTAAAAAGTAGCATATTCCATTCAACTATTGGCTCATCAGGAATCCATGTAAAAATTCCACCTCTTCCATCTCTAACAGTATCTAAATTACAAGTTGGTTCAAATCTTTTTATTTTCATATATTCTTATTTCCTTAAATTTAATCTTAAAATCACTCTGTAATAATTCAACCTCTAGTAGTCGAAAATACACTCTTAGTACATAAGTTTCATCTGTGCAATCACATAAAGCATAAATTCATTTTGTTTAAGAATTAACTATTCCCTATGTCTCTTGTTATTTCTCTTCTTTATTCTTAAAATATAATTTTACATTCTCATGCACTTTATCTGTTTTTAAAAGAGTATCTACACTCATCCAAGTATAATCACTATGTTGATCATGTGGGATATCAATAGTAGTTAATGATAAATTCAACTCATATCCCATATTAATATAATGTGTTGAAACATCTTCAAATATAGAGTCAGGGTAGATATGTTCAAATATTCCTATGAATTTTGGATCTATCCTTGAAGATATGCCAAGTTCATCTTTAGCTATTCTAGATATTGCTTCTTTTATAGTTTCATTTTTGTATATCCTTCCACCCATAGTAAAATAATACCCTTGAGCAGGTTTATTTATTCTTTTACCAAGTAAAACATTTTCTCCATCCCTTACTATAAGATCAATAGATATTAAAGGTGTAGAGTCTACTACAATTTTAAAAGTATCTTTATCTAGCATTTTATTGCCTTTCTTTGAAAAATTATCTTCCATTATTAGTGTATTATATTCAGTGATACAATCTCTCACCTATACTTTTTTATAACTAAATTTCATAATTATAACTAAAGTTTTATTAGTTTAATCTAAAGCTATATATATCTAAAAAAAGTGATGTGCTAAGGGTGATAGTTTCTTTTCACTAGGTTATGCAAAAAGTCTAATATATAAGCTTACACCACAAATAACCAATATACTCATGTATTGCTATTTTAGACATCATAATCGAATCAAGAAAAGATGAGTAACTTCTGTATTTAAAATTATGGAAATCAGTTGGTGCTGCTATGGGCTTTAGTCCAACTGAGTGAAATATCAACATAGCCCTAGGCATATGACTTGCAGATGTCACCAAAGCAAATTCTTTTTTACCAACAATTTTTTTCATAAATCTAGCTTCTTCTATGGTGTCTTTTGTTTTATAAGTTTTTATAATATCTTCTTTTTTAACCCCTAAGGATATAGCAAATTCTGCATATACATCAGCAGTTTGTGGAGCATTTACGATTAGTGAATAACCTGAAAATACAAGCTTTGCATTTTTCGTTTTTTTGTAAATTGTAACTCCTTCTAATACTCTCTTTATAGCAATTGAGCTTAAATATGAAGATACAGGTTGAGTCTTATCTTTATTATTTCCACTTCCTAACACCTGTATATAGGTTATGGGTTTATCATAATTATATTTCTGGTATTTTGTTTCTAAATTTTTTATAAGAAAGTTTGAAAAGTTAGAGTTTGAAAAAAGTAGATACAAAGATATTGATAAAGCTATAAATATCTTTGCTAATCTATTTTTATTAACCAATAAGAAATAAAAACCAATAATAGATAATGTCAGCACCATCCCAAATGGTTCAATAAAAAAAGTTAATATCTTTTTTAAATAAAATCCCATTTAAGTAGATTATTTTGACCTAAATAGCATTCATAAAAATCTGAATAGCATCTAGTTTTGAGATATATACATATATCTTACTACTTTTTTTCATCAATATTTCATTATTGTTTTATTTTTAATTTATACATTAGTATATCTAGCAAAAACAATGGTGTACTTACAAAATTTCTCTTCCACATCCTTTTTGGCTCTTTTAATAATCTTCCTAACCACTCAAGATACAGATTTATCCATATATCTGATGGTCTCTCAACAGTCCCAGCATAAAAATCAAAAACAGCACCAATACAACTAGCTACATTAAAATTTAACTTCTGCTTATTCTCATATAGCCATTTTTCTTGTTTAGGTGCTGTCATACCTACAAAAAGTATATCTGGTTGAAACTGATTAATTTTTTGTATTATAACCTCATTATCTTCTTTTGAAAACTGCGGCTTAAAAGGTGGAGAATAGCTTTGAACCTCTATATTTGGATACTCTTTAGCAATTCTTTGTGTAATCTTATCAAGGGTACTCTGCATAGCACCCATATAAAAAACTTTACCTTTTTGAGACTCTGCTCTTTGCAATAAAAATTTATGTAGGTCTGCACCTGCTATTTTTTTTATACTTCTACCATCTAATACTTTAGCAGCTAAAACCATCCCACTTCCATCTGGTATGAGAATATCAGAATCATCTAATGCCTCTTTAAAAAAAGCATCATCTTTTGCAATAACATACGAGTGCGGGTTTATGGTATTTAAAACACTTTTCTTACTCAAATCTATATCGGCTAAGTCTTTTTCAGAAACCTCATAACCCATCATCTTCATCTAAAATATCCTCTTAATAAGAAAGTACATTTTTTACTCAAAATAACTCATAGTTTTGTATCCACCATCATATAGGTAAACATCTTTTGTCATAAGTTTTAAGTCACTAGCCATCATATCGTTTACTAACTCTTCTAGTTTATACTCTCTCTTCCAACCTAATTTTGTCTCAGCTTTTGTAGGGTCACCTAGTAGTAAATCAACCTCTGTTGGTCTGAAATATTTAGGATCAACTACTACAACTTCTCTTCCTATCTCTAGTTGATATTTTGGGTTTGAGCAACTCACAACACAAGCTTTTTCATCTATACCTGTACCTTTGAACTCCAGTTCAATACCCGCATACTTAAATGCCATCCTTACAAAATCTCTTACTGTTGTTGTCTCTCCAGTTGCTATTACCCAATCTTCTGGTTCATCAGCTTGAAGTATAAGCCACATCATCTGCACATAATCTTTAGCATGACCCCAGTCCCGTTTAGCATCAAGATTACCTAAGTATAGCTTATCTTGAAGTCCTAATGCTATCTTACTTGCTGCTCTTGTAATCTTTCTAGTTACAAATGTCTCACCTCTTACTGGTGATTCATG
>CAZSWW010000118.1:0-4964 GCA_964611265.1 uncultured Sulfurimonas sp.
TTCCTATGGAAAAATCAGCTATTGCAGTTAAATGGTCAGGTCCAAAAGCATGTAAGATACCATACCAAAAGATTATCATATATCCCAATTCCATACAAATTTCCTATATTTAATGAATGTTTATTCAGTTTTAAAAGATTTTATACTATATTTCGTAAAAGAAAGATAAAAGTAGTTTTTTCTTATATAATTTTCGGACTAAGACTACACATATTTTAGGATTTATATATGACTTGGCTTGTTGAGTGTATCTATTGTGGGCATTTTTTATATCATCTAAATGATGGAAGAATAAAATGTTCACTATGCCATAAAAAAAATTCAAAAGAAAAGATTAACAAAACTATAACTCTTATATATGCTTTTATAAATAATGAAAGTGCCTTATATGTTTCTAAGAGGTTAAATATCTCCTATATATCAACTTCCAAATACTATAAAACTTTTAGAGAATTATGTGCAAAAATATCTGAAGATGAGTATGAAAAAGTAAGAGGATTAAAATGCGAATATGAAGAATACTTCTATCTTGAAAGCTCAAAAAAGCAAAAAGATGCTGTTTTTGATGCATATAACTTTTTGACATTTGATTATGAAAACCATATATATACCATAATGATGCCATCACTTAGAAAGTACAAACATCAGTTTTTAGAAGATAATGTAGAAGATGCTTATATAGATGAGTTTTCAAAGTTTAAAAGGGATGCCAAACTTATAAAAGTTTCAAACTACTTTAACAACATAGTTCAGTTTTGGGAGTATTTTGAAAAATCTATTTTAATCTACAAAGGTATAAATGTACAATCATTTCCATACTTTTTAAAAGAGTTTGAGTTCAAATACAACCACACAAAAGATGAAGCAATAGAGCTACTTATAAAATCATATTTTAAATCTACTTAACTCTTTTTTATTTGTATCTAAAACATGAACTGCACATGCAAGACATGGGTCAAAAGAGTGTAAAACTCTTAAAACTTCAAGTGGTTTAGAAGTATCTTCTAACCTTATGCCAACAAGTGCCTCCTCATAAGGACCTCGAATGCCATCAAAATTTTTCGGAGATGCATTCCATGTTGTTGGAGCTATAACTGAAAAATTTTCTATCTTTTTATCTTTTATATTTATAAAATGTGAAAGCACTCCACGAGGTACTTCTAAAAACACTCTACCTTTTGTATCTTTTTTTAACTTATCAAAATCAAACTTAACCCAAGTGTCACTGTCATAGTATTTTATGTTTTGAATAAGATTTGATATAAGTTTAAATATATACTCACAAATATAACTGCTTTCTATACTACGAGCTACATTTCTTCCTATAGAACTACTTAAATCTAAAAGTTTTAAATCTGTTGATGTTAAAAACTCATCTACAAAAGATTTTATAAGTGGATTATCCCTTTTATAACTGATAAGCACACGAGCAAGTGGTCCAACTTCCATAACCTTACCATCATATCTAGGAGCTTTTATCCATGAGTATTTATCATCATTTTTTTGAGTTTTTAAAGTGCCATCTTGATTAAAATCTGTATATTTTACATCATTGTCATCTGAGTTGTTTTGATACCATGCTCTATCTATCTCTTCACTTATCTTACTCTCATCAAAATCTTGTATATCATCAAAGTTATGATTATAAATCACTCCTGAACTAAATAGTTTTTTATCATCAAACTCATACCCACCAACTGACATAAAGTTACCGTTTGAGCGACCGACCCCTGCTTTCATCTCATCTCTATATACACTAGCAATAAGTTTTGTATCTGGAAGATAAGCTCTATCTATAAACTCTTTTGCATCTTTTATGATAAATAGATACTCATTTAATCTTTGTGGATTTAACATATCTGCTACACTTGTAACACCACCTACAACTATGCTTTGTGGATGTGGTGTTTTTCCTCCAAAGATAGCAATAGCTTTTGATATATCTGTTTGAAATTTTAATGCATTTAGATAGTTAGAAAGTAAGATCAGATTTTGTTCTGGAGAGAGTTTATAAGCTTTATGCCCCCAGTAACCATTTGAAAATGGACCAAGTTTACCAGCTTTTACAAACTTAGAAAGCTTTTTAATCGTTTCTTCATAGTGTATATGTGAACTTCTAAAAGGGTTATCTGAGTATTTTAAAACTTCTCTACTAGCTTCTTTAGCATCTGCTTGAAGTGCTGATGTAACATCCACAAAATCTAAAATATGAAGATGATAAAAATGCACCACATGATCTTGAATAAAAAGAGCCATAGCTATAAGGTCACGGATAATCTCAGCATTTTTTGGAATTTTTAAAGCATAAGCATCCTCTACACTACTAACAGCTGCACGAAAGTGTGAGTTTGTACAAACTCCACATATCCTACCAGCTAAAAGCCCTGCATCTCGTGGATCTCTATCTTTTAGTATCATCTCTATACCACGAAAAAGTTGCCCACTTACCCAAGCTTCTTTAACAACTCCATTATCATTTACCTCAACTTCTGCTCTTAAATGCCCCTCTATCCTTGTTATAGGGTCTATCACTATCTTTTTCATTATCTTTCCTCATACTTTCTTTCATTGGCAAACTTATCTACAAATCCTAACTCTGTACAAGCCATACAACCATGTCCAGCCTGAACTGGCCAACTTGTTGAGTTGTTAAACTTCATAGTTGGACAGTTGACATTTGCATAAGGTCCTTTACAACCCATCTCAAAAAGGCAGTATCCTTTTTTTGCCCCCTCATCGCCCCACTCTTGAACAAACTCGCCAAGTTCATAATGCCCTCTTCTTTCACAATTATCATGAACACGACCCTCATAAGCCCATAAAGGGCGGTTAAACTTATCTAGTTTTGGTAACTCTTCAAACATCATATAAGACAAAAGTGTTCCAACTATATTTGCTGGGTTTGTCGGACAACCAGGAAGATTGATAACATCTTTACGATTAAGTGCTTCTGACACTCCAACTGCTCCTGTTGGGTTGGGTTTAGCAGCAACTATACCACCATCAAAAGCACAACTTCCAACTGCTAAAACAAGAGATGCATCTTTTGCACACTTTTGTAAAAGGTCTATACCACTCTCACCATTTATCCGTAGATAGTTACCACCCATAGCCATAGGAACAGCACCTTCTACAATTAGGATATACTCACCTTTTTGATTGTTTATAATATCTTCTAAAACAGATTCACTATCATCTGCACTAGCACTCATAAGCAACTCATGATAGTCTAAAGAGATATACTCAAATATCAACTCTTCTATAGATGGGTTTGAAGATTTTATAAAAGCTTCAGAGTTTCCACTACAGTCAGATAACTCAAGCCAAATAATAGGGATTTTATTTAGTGTTTTAATCCCATCTTGAACGACATCTTCAAAACTTGGATGAAGTTGCATATTTGCTGTTATCATAGAAACCCAACTATTTACCTCTTGCTTTGCAATATCAAGAGATTCCATCGCTGATTCTAGGTTTTGTGCATTTAGTGCATTTCTTGGATGGAGGTTATTAAACTTATCTATCCTTTCTTTTACCTTTGCTAACTCTTTTTCCCTTTGTATCTCTTGTAATGTTTTTCTTACTACAGTGTTGTCTATAAATTTTTGAGAAGATTTTATAACATCTTTTACCATCTCTTTACATCTTCCACAAACTCTACCAGCTTGAGAAAACTCTTTTAATTCACTAAAAGTTGACACTGCATTTTGAGTAACTATATCTACCAAATCTTGATGATAAAGATGCTCACAACTACATATAAGGCGACCTCTCTCACTAACAAGCCTGTTTTCATAAAGATAGTTTATATCTATAACTTCATTAGACTCTATGATACTTTGGATATAACCAACATCAACATTTGAGTTTATACCTATAAACTTTGTAAGTTTGTTATCAGTTAAAAAGTATTCATCTATCCTTGTATCTTCATCTGACTCAATAACTATCTTTTCGTATTTTTCACTAAAGTCTGGAGTACTAACCTCAACTAAATCAAACTCCCCAACTTTTAGCATATCTACACTAACCTCTGTTTTAAATGATATAAGCTCTTTTTGTAGTATATGAGATATAGCACAGTCAGCTTCTTGAGTACACTCCTTTACATGACCAGCTACAAATCCAAACTCCTCCACCTCTGCACACTCACCTACTGCATATATATCTTTATCATCACTTTGCATATAAAGGTTTGTAAGTATCCCTTTAGAGCATCTCAAAGTATCTCTAAAATCCTCTATATTTGGCTTTATACCTATACCAAATATAAGAAAAGGATTATCTATATGAAGTTTTTTTGTTTTCAATGATATAAGTTTATTGTTTTTTATAGTTTTATCAACTATCTCATCTTCATAAGAGATTCTGATTTTTCCACTTTTTAGATAACAATCTTGTATAAACTTTACTGCTTTATAAGAGAGATGTTTTGAAAAAAGGTATTTTGACCTTATAAGCAAAGTTATTTTTGATACATCTTGCATAGTATTTAGAGTTTCTAAAAGCTCAAGCCCTATCGCTCCTCCACCAACTATAACAACCTCTTTACCCTTTACTCCGTTTTTTATCAACTCACAATCTTTTGCACTTCTAAAAAGTGCAGTATTTTTAACACCATTTATAGGAAAAAGTGATATAGGTATGGAGCCAGTAGCAATAACAAGCTTGTCATAGGAAAACATTGATTTAGATGAAAACACCCTTTTGTTTTTTTTATCTATATTTATGATTTTTTGATTTAGTTCTAGTTGAACTGTTGGGTCTAAGTTTAATCTAATCTCTTTAGTATCTACTGTAGAATCAACTAAACGACAAAGATGGATTCTATCGTAAGGTTTTATATCTTCATCACTAAGTATAACAACTTCTATATCTGAACTCTCTTTTTTCAAGTTGTTAGCCAAATACACAGCAACTATACCACCACCTACTATCAATACTCTCATAATTTAGTCCTATAT
>CAZSWW010000119.1:0-4940 GCA_964611265.1 uncultured Sulfurimonas sp.
GAAGTTTTATTTTAAGTTTCATCATTATTTACAGCTACTTTTATAAATCCAATAACACCAACTAAAAAAACTATAACTAAAAAAACTACTTCAAAAATATCTACACCATTCATAAAACAACCTTATTTTTATTATTAAAAGATTATATAACTTATTTTGTTATTTAATTATTTAAATTTGTACTTTTTTCTTTTAATTGACCACAAGCTGCTGATATATCGATACCTTTAGAATCTCTTATAGTACAAAGTAATCCATGGTTTACAAGATATTCTTGAAAATTAACCATATCTTTTAATTCAGGTCTATCATAATCAGTTCCAGGGTAAGGGTTAAAATATATAAGATTTACTTTTGCTTTGATCCCATGAAGAAGTTTAACTAACTTTTTAGCAGATGCTATATCATCATTTTTATTCTTAATTACAAGGTACTCAAACATCACTCTTTTTCTAGCATCTATTGGGAATCTCTTTACAGCTTCTATAATGGAGTTTATATTATGAGCCTTATTCATAGGTATAAGTTCACTTCTAAGTTCATCATCAACAGCATGAAGAGATATAGCTATATGAACACCTAAGTCCATCTCACCCAGTTTGTCGATTTTACTACTCAATCCACTTGTTGAAACGGTTTGTCTTTTCCCACCTATAGCTAAACCCTCTTCCTCTTGAAAAATCTTTATAGCTTGACTTAGATTATCTAAGTTATCAAGTGGTTCACCCATACCCATATAAACTATATTTATCTTACGGTTATGTTTGTGGTTATTGTCTTTTTTAAGAGTTACTACTTGTGCTATTATCTCACCTGCTGTTAAATCTCTAGTAAAACCACCTTTTGCAGTTAAACAAAAAGAACAACCAACTTTACAACCAACTTGAGTAGATACACAGATAGTATATCTAGCTTCATGTATAAGTTTTCCATCTTCATCAAAACTATCATCTTTCATTTTTAGCCAAACAGCTTCCATAGTTTTACCATCTTGAAGTTCTAAAAGGTACTTTATAGTTCCATCAGTAGATACCTCTTTGTTGATGATTTTTAGAGGGTTTACAACAAACTTAGATGCTAACTCCTCTTTTAGAGATTTTGGGATATTTTTCATATCTTCAAAATCAGATGCATACTGATGATACATCCAACCAAAGATTTGTTTTACACGAAATTTTGGTTTTATGATGTCGATAAGTTCTTTTTGAGTATAGTCCATTAATGATGGTTTCATAGATAATTGCCTTTTTAAAAATTTATTTATTTTTATTCTGATCTCTAAACATTAAAATATCCAGCTAACTTGTTATGCACAACTAAAGCTGATGTACTCTGTTCAGGGTGTATCTGAAAAGTTTCACTCAAAGTGATGCCAAACTCCTCTGGTTTTAGTAGTTCAAAAAGTGCCTTATTTTGTTCCAAATCAGGACAAGCACCATAACCAAATGAGTAACGACAACCATGATAACGGTTCATTCTAACATCTGCTAAAGTATAACCCTCATCTTCACTCGCTATATTTAAATCAAGTCTTATTTGCTTATGGGCTATCTCAGCAAGTGCTTCTGCTAACTCAACCCCTAAACCATGAAATTGGTAATACTCAGTATAGTTACCTGCTTCATAAATCTCTCTTTCAACCTCACTTAGTCTTGCACCTGCACTTACACAAGTTAGGGCTATCACATCATCTTTATCACTATGGAAAAAGTCACTTATAGCACGGTGTGGTTTTTTTCTTTGTCTTGGAAATTCAAAAGTTTGAGTTATCTCTCCATCTTCATATATGTTTAGCTTGTTATCATCACTTCTACATTTATAGTATCCGTAGATGATAGTTGGCTCAAAAAGCTTCTCATCTAAAAATCTTCTTTTTAACTCTTCATAAGCTGGTTTTACAACTTCATCTAATTGTTTTTGGTACTTCTCTTTTGTCATACCTTTAGAACTATAACCCCAACGAGATTTAAAAAGTATTTTATGGTTTACCCACTCAAAAGCCATCTCCACTTGTGCATCTGTAAGCTTTATAACTCTTCTTCCCCAAAATGGTGGAGTTGGTACATCTTCCCTTTTTGGCATCTTTATCTCTTCAAAAGGTGGAATTATATATTCCTTTTCCTCTTTTTTTTCTATCTCGGGAGCATCAGGGTGTAGGTTTGTATCAAAGTTTCCAGCTTCGATGCGACTCATGGCAGTTACACCATCAAATGCATCTTTACAGTAGAAAATTGGTCCATCATAAAAAGGGCGACAAAAATCATCTATAAAACTTCTAGTAAGTGCTGCACCACCTAAAAGAATAGGGATTTTTATACCTTTTTCTTTTAAAATTTCTAAGTTCTCTTTCATCACTTGTGTTGATTTTACTAAAAGTCCACTCATACCAAAAGCAGATATATGACCATCTTTTGTAGCTTGTATAAAGTCCTCTAACTCAACTTTTATACCTAAGTTTTTAACTTTAAAACCGTTGTTTGAGAGGATTATATCTACTAGATTTTTACCAACATCATGCACATCCCCTTTTACAGTTCCAAGTGCAAGAGTTGTATCTACCTCTTTTTCAACTTTTGGTAGATAAGGGTTTAAGTAATCAACAGTTTTTTTCATAGTTTCAGCACTTTGAAGTACAAATGGCAGTTGCATCTGACCACTACCAAAAAGTTCACCTACTACCTTCATAGCATCTATAAGTATCTCATTTACAATTTTCTCAGGTGCTATTTCATGGCGAACTTTTTCCACTAAAGGTATCATCCTATCTTTATCGCCATCCATAAGAAGTTTTGTGATTTTTTCCTCATCACTCATAGCTAAGTACTCTGCATCTTCTACATCTGTATCTATCGCTTCTTTTGTTGAGAAGTGTTCTATGAAGTCAAAAAGTGCATTCTCTTTTTTGTTAAAAATAAGGTTATTACAAATATCTTGGTCTTCTTGACTTATCTTATTTATGGGGATAATGTGTTTTACATTTATGATAACACTTGTTAAACCTGCTTCAAGACAATGGTGTAAAAACATAGAGTTTAAGTATGGTCTAGCATCTTTGTCAAGTCCAAAAGAGATGTTAGAAAGCCCTAAAGTTGCACTAACTTCAGGGTGTTTGATGCGAAGTTGTCTTATAGCTTCTATGGTATTTATACCAGCATCAAGATACTCTTCATCCCCACTAGCTAGTGTAAATGTTAAAACATCAAAGATTAAGTCCTCTTTTTTGATGCCGTGTCTTGAAGTTGCTAAGTCTATGATTCTATCTGCTATAGCTAGTTTGTTTTCTACTGTTTTTGCCATACCTACTTCATCTATGGTAAGACAAACTAAAGATGTACCAAACTTTTTAGCTAACTGACAAACTGCATCAAATTTCTCTTCACCATCTTCAAGATTTACAGAGTTAAGTATAGGTTTTCCACCTATATTTTTTAGTGCCGTTTCAAGCCCTTTTGTTTGGGTAGAATCGGGCATCAAAGGTAGTGCGATTTTTTGGTTATATCTACTCATAACCTCATTCATATCTTTTGTTTCATCTCGCCCAGCAAAACCAACATTTACATCTATAAGGTGGGCCCCTGCTCTTACTTGTTGTTGAGCTACACTTAAAGTTCCCTCGTAATCTTCTGCAATTATAAGTTCACGAAATGCTTTTGAACCAGTTGCATTACTTCTTTCACCCATTAGTAGTGGTGCTGGTTCTTGTTTTAGTGGAGTAGTGTTAAAAAGTGATGCTATAGAGGTTGGATGACTCCCTGTTGCAACTTTAGGAGTTAAGCTATGAGTAGCATTTACTAATTCTCGTATATGCTGAGGAGTAGTTCCACAACACCCACCTAAAAAACAAACACCATCATAGTCTAAAAATTTAATTTGATGTTTTGTAAATTCTTCAGGGTTCATAGGGTAGTAAGTATAACCACCACGGTTTTGAGGAAGTCCAGCGTTTGAGTGGATGCTGATAGGTTTATGCCAAAGTTCACTTAGAGTTTTAACATGTTTTAAAACTTGTTCAGGACCAGTCCCACAGTTAAAACCAAGACTTAGTATGTCAAAAGGTTCTAGGATGGTTGCTATGGTGGTGGCATCTGTACCTATAAGCATAGTTCCACTAAGTTCTATAGTAACACTTACCATTGTTGGTATGTTAGTACCTTTTTGTTTGTTAGCTTCAGCAATGGCATGAAGCCCAGCTTTTATCTGTAATGGGTCTTGACAAGTCTCAAGTATAAAAACATCAACACCACCATCTATAAGTGCTTTACAAAATTCAGTATAACCCTCAAACATCTCATCATAAGTTATATGTCCAAGTGATGGTAGTTTAGTTCCTGGTCCAATAGAGCCTAAACAAAATCGTGGATGCTCAGGTGTGCTAAATTTTTCACACTCTTTTTTTACAAGCTCAGCCCCTGCACGAGTTAGTTCATAGGCTCTATCACCTATATTATACTCATCTAAAACCCAAGAAAATGAACCAAAAGTATTGGTAGTGATAAGGTCAGCACCAGAAGTTAAGTAAGCATGAAAGATTTCACTTAAAACTTCAGGGCAAGTAACATTTAAAAGTTCGTTACACCCCTCATTGCCTTCCCATGCTTCTTTTGGGATTTTTTCATCTTTTTGTTGTAGTTGTGTACCCATAGCACCATCTATGATAAGTGGACGGGTTTTTATAGTTTTTAAAATGTATTGTGTAGTATTCATAATGTTATTTTATCATTATCTGCTTAATATTTTAATGAGTTTTGCTAGAGTGTAAAATATAAATAATGGTAGATAATTAAAGAAATTTATTTTGTATGGGATTATTAGAGATTTTTAGTTAGTTTATAAAGTTAAAAAAAGAGATAAGGCTAAGTTAATAGCCTTATATTTCTTTGATTAAACGCGAGCTTCTTCTCTTCTGTTTAAGTATGCCCAGTTCTCATCAACACGAGTTT
>CAZSWW010000120.1:0-4932 GCA_964611265.1 uncultured Sulfurimonas sp.
ACTTTTATAAAAGCTAAAATATGTTAAAATCATAAAAATTATTTTTTGGAGCATATATGCAAGTAGATGATAAACTTCTAAGTAAACTAGAGAAACTTTCTTTTTTAAAAGTTGATGAAAACAAAAGAGAAGAGATTATAGGACAACTTTCTGAGATAGTTAGCTTTGTTGATAACCTAAGCGAGTTAAATACAGATGGTGTAGATGACAACTTTTCTATGACTTCAGATGCTACTCCTACAAGAGAAGACAAACCATCTTGTGATGCTAGTATAAATGATGATATTATAAAAAATGCACCTCATAGTGGTGACCACTTTTTTATAGTACCTAAAATCATAGAATAGGAACTTCTCTTATGAGCGAAACTACAGAGACTACTGAAAAACAACCTATTGACATTAAAAAACTTTTAAAAAGTGTTTTAGCTTATGGTTCTTCTGACTTACACTTAGTAGTTGGAAGTGAACCACAGATAAGGATAGACAAAGAGTTAAGACCTTTAAACTTACCTGTTTTAACAGATAAAGATATAGAGAGTATGTCATACTCTATCATAAATGAAAAACAAAAAAAAGCATTTGAAGAAGACTTAGAACTTGATTTCTCTTTTGAGTTAGAGGGCATCGGTCGTTTCCGTGCAAACTACTATAAAACTATATATGGTATAGGTTGTGCATTTCGTATGATTCCACTTGAGATACCTACTCTTGATGACTACAATAGCCCCCCTATTTTTAAAGAACTTATCAAAAAAGAAAAAGGTCTTATACTTGTAACAGGTCCTACAGGTAGTGGTAAATCAACAACACTAGCATCAATGCTAAATGAGATAAATATGACTGAAAGAAGACATATTATAACCATAGAAGACCCTGTCGAGTTTGTTCATAAAAACAACAAATCACTTTTTTCTCAAAGAGATGTAGGTGATAACACAAAATCATTTGCGACAGCTTTAAAATACTCTCTAAGACAAGACCCAGACATCATACTTATAGGGGAGATGCGAGATGCTGAAACTATAGGTGCAGCACTTACTGCAGCAGAGACTGGTCACTTAGTTTTTGGAACACTTCATACAAACTCAGCACCAGGAACTATAAACCGTATCATAGATGTTTTTGAGGGTGTAGAACAAGCTCAAATAAGAGCGCAACTTTCAACTTCACTTATAGCAGTAGTATCTCAATCACTTATACCTAAGATACCAAAAGGTAAAGTAGCTGCTCAAGAGATTCTTATAAGTAACCCAGCTATTGCTAACCTCATAAGAGAAGATAAAGTGCATCAGATATACTCACAAATGCAACTAAATCAAACTCAAACACAGATGACTACTCAAACTCAAGAGTTACTAAAATTTCTTCAAAAGAAAGTTATCTCTAAAGAAAATGCTATCAAAAATTCAAACAGACCAAGTGAATTACTAAAGATAATAGACAATGTTTAGATAAGGAATCATCTCCTTATCTTACTAACTTTTTTCAACTCTATCAATTCTAAAGGTTTTAGCAACTTATATTTACCGATGCTTTGACCAATATTAGCATTATTGTATGTTGGGTCAGCTATTATAAACTTTCTTTTTCCATCCATTATACTATCTCCAAGTAAAGGGATATAAAGTCCTGTTACCATATGGTCTTTGTACTTTATACCTATAACACCAAATGAAAAAAACTTTTTTATAAGGTAAGAAAACAAAGCTACTCTATCTTCGGCATCTGATTTATCATAGTAAAGAGTTTCTTGTGCGAACATAAACTTTTCTTTACCAAATTGATCTTTATCATTTTGGTATTTAAAAGCATTTTGAACAAAATGTAGTACAAAGTTTATAGCTGTATTTGCTTTTTCCCTATCTACATACTCTTTTAAACTTTTACCTATAGACTGGTACGATATATCATCTAATGGTGCATTAAAAAAAACATCACTTTGAGCTTGAGGATATGTTTTCATAAAATCTATAATATTTTGATTATACTTATATGTAAAGAGATACTCTTTAGTTTGTTGTTTAAATCTTAACACTTTACTTTGAATATCTAAGTTTAGATTTGGTAATTCTGTTAAAGATAAATCAAATGACTTAGTTGAATCTGGCGAGTCTTTTGAGTATGTATAGATAACACCTTTTTCAGCCTTATCATCTAAAACATAAAATAATTCACCATTAATCTTATAATATGGGGTATAGTTAAGACTTTGTTTTGTTTTAAAAACTAAAATAATATGTTTTCTTAATATACTTGCCCGAACACTATAGCCCATTTTATTAAATACAAACCATGTAAAGAGTTTTGCTTCATCATTATTTGAAAATATCTGACTAGATACTTTTTCTACTAAAAGGTAAAGCCCCCAATCATTTAACCTCATCTCCTTTTTAATCTCTTCAATTTCACTTATAATATAGTTATACTCGGTATATGATGTAACTTTAAAAAAGTTTCCTATACCTTTTTGAGTTTGTGGAAAGAACTTTGCATCTGTTAATTTTTTTGGAATATTAAACGATAATGTAGTTGAAAAGAAATCTAATGTTATATCTTTAGGTACTACTTTTAGATTTGCTTTTTTATATGGTTTTTTTCTTGCTATAACAATCCTTATCTTAGGACCTACATTTTTAATCTTTTTTTCCCTTAGTGATGAGATGATTTTTGGCTTATTGGCCTCATATAACTCTTTAACAGGCAATGGTTCATAAGAGTTCCATTGCTGATTTGACAAAAATTCAGAACCACCATCAGATTTTATTTGAACAGTTTGAAAATCTTGAAATGATTTTGCTTTCACTATAGGTTTTATAGGGGTAGTATGAAAGTTTTCAAATGTTTTTGCATATATAGATGATGCAAAAACAACTAAACTAAAAAGGCCAAACAGATTCAACAATCTTAGTACCCCACCCTTGGTCTGTAGCACGATCAACATCTCCTTGTGTTCTATAAAAGATTTTAGCATCACTCATTTTTGATGAATCTATAGTATTTTTTTGGTCAATATCATAAGGACGGATTACACCACTAATCTGAATGATTTGTTTTTGTCTATCTACCAATATCTCTCTTTTTCCAGATATAAAGTAGTTACCATTTTCCATAATCTTAACTATCCTAGCTGTTATGGTTGTTGTAAAAGTTGCATCATTTGTAGCTACACCCTGCCCTGAAAAGTTACTAACACTTTTAGAATTAAACCCAACATTAGTTAAAGTATTTGCTTGATTAAGAAGACCACCAACCAAACCACCTCCGGCAAAAGTACCAGCGCCTAAAGTAGCATCATCTGCTTCACTAAGCTTTTTGGCTGAAGTTGAAGAACTTTTAGCTGTTTCAGAGATAACTACTGTCACTATATCATTTACATTCATAGCTTTATGATCTGAAAAGAGAGGGTTGTCTCCTTGTCCAAAAATACTTCCAACAGCAGTAAAATCTTTTTGATCTTCACGAGATGGCATCTGCTCAACATATTTTGGTGGTTCAAAAGTTATCTCAGGATCTACTAAATCAGCTGTACATCCACTAAAAGAAAGAATAATGATAGTTGGTAATAATGTTATAAATATAGTTTTCATGCTATAATCATAGCAAAATTAGTTCTAAAGGAAAGTTAATGAGTTTAAGAGAAACTATAAACCAAGATTTAAAAAATGCTATGAAAGCAAAAGAAACAAAAAAAAGAGATGCTCTTCGTCTTCTAACAAGTGCATTTAAACAGATAGAAGTAGATGAAAGAAAAGAACTAACTGATGATGATGTTATCAAAATAATACAAAAACAAGTAAAAAGTCGTAACGATGCAGCTACTCAATACAAAGAAGCTGACCGTGAAGATTTAATGAAAATAGAATTAGATGAGATAGCATTTTATATGCCGTATCTACCAGCTCAACTAAGCGATGAAAAGTTAATGGATGCTGTGAAAAATATCATAGAAAAAGTTGGTGCTACAACTATGAAAGATATGGGTAAAGTTATGGGAATGGCTTCAAAAGAATTAACCGGTAAAGCTGATGGAAAACGGATTAATGAGTGTGTAAAAACATTACTTAAATAAAAAGTTTATTCATACAAAGGATATAGCATGAACATAGCGATAGTTGGTCTTGGGCTGATGGGTGGCTCATTGGCACTTAGTCTTAAAAAGTTAGATTTTATAGATGAGATAGTTGGATGTGACCATAATGAAAAACATACAAAAGAAGCCTTAAATCTTGGTTTAGTAAATAAAATCGTTAACTTTGATGATGCAAAAAAATATGATGTTATCTTTTTAGCTATCCCTGTAAATGGTGTTATATCTGCCCTTTCAAACTTAACAGATATAGACAAAAATGTAACTATTATAGATTTGGGAAGTACAAAAGAGCTTATAGTTTCAAAAGTACCACCATCTATAAGAAAAAACTTTGTAGCAGCCCACCCTATGACAGGTACTGAAAACTTTGGTCCAACTGCTGCTGTTGAAAAACTCTATGAAGATAAAGTTGTAGTGCTATGTGACCTAGAAGATAGTGGAGAGTATCAAAGAGATACTGCAAAAAAGATATTTAAAGCCCTTAAAATGAAAAAATACTTTATGCACTCACATGAACATGACCGCCATGCAGCATTTATATCTCATATGCCTCATGCTATCTCTTTTTCTATAGCAAATACAGTTATGAAACAAGAGAACAAACACAACATACTAGCTTTAGCAGCAGGTGGATTTCGCTCTATGAGCCGTTTAGCAAAAAGTTCTCCATATATGTGGGAAGATATATTTACTCAAAACAAAGAGAATCTTCTTGAAGCTATAGAGTTGTTTGAACATGAACTAAGTCAGTTTAAACAAAACATCATAAACGATGATTTTGAAGAGGTAAACAAAAGTATGCAAAATGGAAAAAAATTACACGATATTTTAGGTTAAATA